>NZ_DASYOK010000110.1:0-2619 GCF_036007805.1 Yoonia sp. | reverse complement strand
GTCCAACCGCCGCTCGATCCCCTCTAGCCTTGCCAGCACCTCATCGCGGTAGGCGTCTGTTGCGGCATTGCCTTCTTCGGCGTGCGCGTCCTGCATCGAGTTCACGATCAGACCGACCAGCAGGTTTACCACCGCGAAGGTCGTCACCATGATGAAGGGCACAAAGAAAGCCCATGCGTAGGGGTAGATTTCCATCACGGGGCGGACGATGCCCATCGACCAGCTTTCCAGCGTCATGATCTGGAACAGCGAATAGCCCGAGCGGCCCAAGGTGCCGAACCATTCAGGGAACGCGTCGCCAAAGAGTTTGGTGGCCATGACGGCGGCGATGTAGAACACGATCCCCATCAGCAAGAACACCGATCCCATGCCGGGCAGGGCTGTGACGAACCCTTCGACCACGCGGCGCAGTGATGGCACGACGGATATCACGCGCAGAACCCGCAGGATGCGCAGGGCGCGCAAGACCGACAGGCCGCCGTTGCCAGGGACCAGAGACACGCCGACGATGATGAAATCAAAGATGTTCCAGCCGCTGCGGAAGAATTGCAGGCGCTGGGCAAAGAGTTTGGCGCCAAGCTCGGCCACGAAGATCGCAAGACAGATGCGGTCCAGCGTGATGATCAGCGGACCTGCCGTGTCCATCAGGGTTTGCGATGTCTCCATCCCCAGAATGATGGCGTTGAAGATGATCACAGCTACGATAAAGTTGCGGACCCATGCGGTGGCAAGCAGATCGGCTGTTTTCTGGCGGAATGTCATGCGGGGTCCTCGGGTTCAAACGCCCCTGATATGGGATGTTTGCAACAGTTGAGCAAGGGCATCATGTCGCGCCATGTAACACTGGACGCAGATCGGCGCGCCAACGCATGCTTTGCCTAAAAAGTGAGCCCTGAATGTCGTTAAATCCCCGTTTGATCTTTCGCTGGACCGCGTTTTTGCTGGCTGGCGGTTACTGCATCCGGATGCTGGTTTTCGGTGGGTGGGACCAGTTCGGAGGACCGTTCCGGTTCCTGACGGTCTGGGCGCTGTTTTGTTCGTTCTTTGCGTTCAGTCGCATGATGGCGATTGAGGAAGGCCGCAGCACGCGCCGCTGGGACGGCTTTATTTGCATGACGGCGGTCATCAACACGATGGTCGTGATGCTGTATTGGCGTCTTTATTTTGCCGATCCTGCCTCGGTGACGCCTGATGGCGAACTGGCCGCATGGCATCTGGAGCTTTACCTGCACGGGCTTGGTCCTGCTTTGCAGGTGTTTGACAGTCTGTTCATCCACCGCTGTTATCGCCGTTTGGGTGCGGGTTTTGCGTGGCTTTGCGGTGTGGTGGGGGTTTATCTTTTGTGGGCGGAACTGGTGCTGCAACCGCTCAACACCAGCCCCGCAGGGCGCGTGACGAGCGGTTTGCCCTATCCGTTCCTGAACAATCTGGAACTGTCTGAGCGCCTGATTGTCTATGCATCCTATTTCACGTCGGGCGTTGTCGTCTTGCTGCTTTACGCCGGGATTGCCTGGGCGATCAGGCGCCGATTTCCTGCGCCAGCAACGCCTTAAGCCCTGACTTGTAGTCGGGGTAAAGCAGCTCGACGCCCAGTTCGTCCTTGATCCGGTCGTTCCGCACCTTTTTGCTTTCGGCGTAAAAGCTGCGCGCCATGGGCGACATGTCGGCGGTCTCGAAATCGACGGCCTCAGGGACGGGCAGGCCCAGCAATTCGGCGGCATAGGCGATCACATCTTCCGGCGGTGCGGGATCGTTGTCGCAGACGTTATAGGCTGCACCGGGGTTCGGTTTGGCGATCGAGGCGGCCAGCACGCGGGCGATATCGGCGACATGGGTGCGGCTAAAGACCTGCCCCTCTTTGATGATCCGGCGTGCGGTGCCGTTGCGCACCTTCGAGAATGGCCCGCGCCCAGGCCCGTAGATGCCCGCAAGGCGGAAAATATGCAGCGGCAGTCCGGGGATGGCGGCCCATGCTGCCTCGGCCTCAACCCGCGCGATGCCGCGTTTGGTGGCGGGGGTGAGGGGGGTGGTCTCATCCACCCAACCGCCCTGGTGGTCGCCGTAGACGCCGGTGGTGGACAGATAGCCGACCCATGCGAACTGGTCCGCGCGCTTTGCGATTTCATCGTGCAGTTCCGCCAGCACAGGATCGCCCGCGTCATCGGGGGCGGCCGAGATCAGCAGGTGGGTCGCGGCATCGAGCGCCGGGATCATATCGGCACCCGGCCAGATGCGCGGCTCGATCCCCTCGTTCATCAGGCGGGGCGCTTTATCCTCGGAGCGTGTGGTGCCGATGATGCGCCAGTCCTGTGGCAGAAGGATGCGGGAAAGGGCGCGGGCGCTATAGCCGTGGCCGAAGGAGAGAAGTGTTTTGGTCATGTGCCTGTGGTGCCGCAACCTGTGGGGTGAGGCAAGTGTTTGTATGGGACGAGAGGGCGGGATGCCTCCGGCGGGGATATTTAGGGGGCCAATAATAACGGGACTAGGTGGCGTAGTCGGCCTGTTCGGCGTCGAGGACGGCGCGGAGTTCGGCGAGGTGTCGGATATCCTGTTCGGGGTAGGCCTCGAGTTCTTGCGCTGTTTTCTCGGCGATGTCGTCCGGCAGGATGCGGAGGGGCT
>NZ_DASYOK010000109.1:0-30790 GCF_036007805.1 Yoonia sp. | reverse complement strand
TCCCACGCATCATAAAGCGTTGGTGCTTCGGCCATTGGCAAGGCCTTTGTAGATGCCTGACGCCCCTCTATGACAACAACATCGACCGGCCAACCTGCGCCTTGACGCTTATAGAGGTCGCCCGACACGGTGAAATGCTCGATCACGCCGTAGTTATCATACAGCCAATTCCAAAATGCGCGAGGTTTTCCGCGATACTTGCTCTTTCGGGTATCTGCATCGCCTTGGTGCCCGCCTACGATTAGGACTGCGCGCCCGTCATTGGTCATGCTTTCGAGCGTTTTTGCAACGATAGCATGGTCAATCTCGGTGGTGGTGCCGTCAACGCCGTATGGCACGCTGAATTGCGTTGCCTGATCGCTGTCTTTTACCAGCAACTTGCCAAATGGCGGGTTCTGAATGACCACATCAACCTCGGACGGCCCGTCCACATCAAGCGCAGAACCGACCGTGATTGTCGCATCCCCGCCCAGGGCGTTGCGCAAGCGTGCAGCTCGATCCGCATCAAGCTCGTTTGCGGTAGTCAACTTGGGGTCAGCGCCAAGCAAAAGCATACCGTTACCGGCTGTCGGTTCGTAGACGGTCGTATTGCTGTCGATCCCAGCCAGCTCACTTGCCAGATAGGCCAGCGGTGCTGGTGTTGAGTACGCTTGGCGGCGCACGCTGTCAGTCGTGCGTTGTGCCAGAAGAGGCTGCGCTTGATAGAGCGATTGAAGCGCGTCAAACGTCGCGGCCTTATCTTTGCCCGCTTTGACGATGCTGCGACTGGCCCTCACAACGGCCAGCTCTATGGCCTCTTCGACCGTCTTGTAATCTGCCGGTGTCAGGTCGCGTCCGATCGTCTCTGCGGCCATCCTGCGGGCTGCATTGATGGTCTTGAACTTTGTGCCGTCATCAAGCGCTTTCTCAAACGCAGCGGCCATGTTTTCAACGTCCGCAGACATTTCTGGCGCATCATCGGCAAACGGATTGATTGCGTTGGTCTCAACGTCCTTCATGAAGCGGATAAAGTATGGCTTCATGTTCCCGATAGCAGAGGCGTTAAGCCCCTGATCCCGCATAAACCGGATCATGCCGGCAAACGCATCCACAAGATTGGTCGCCGCGTCGGCATATGCACGATATGCTTTTTTGAAGTGTGGCAGCGCCTTTTTGTAGGTCTCTTCATCAAATACAAGCCCACTGTTCATCCGGTTCATATCTGGACCAAACAGCGTGTTGAGCGCCTGCATGGACTCCTTCAAGCCTTCTTGCAGGTTGGCTTTGGCATCAGAAAGGCTTTGTCGAGCACCAGCTTTCGGGGCGGCCTCGCCATCTTGAACAAATGAGGGTTCTGGCTCGTCTTGGCGTTCTTTGTTTTCACCTTCTGGCATGCCGCCGTCTTCAACAGCATCATCCGCCGGTGTTGGCGCATCGTCGGGCAGCGGATCGCCAGCCTCAGCATCAATGCCGTCGGTATCTATATCGCCTTGCTCGTCTGCATTCGGTCCAAATACCTCGCCAAATGCGGCATCGAACGCGCTTTCAATCTGCTGATCTGTAGCGCCCTCTGTCTCAGGCTGCGTGGCCTCATCGACTGCGGCGCGCATCTTTTCAGCCTCAGCAATGCCCTGCGCCCACATGCCAAAATCTGCAAATGGCTTGCCGATATTGCGATATGCAGTTTGCCCCTTGAGCCCAAAATGCGTTGAACGCCCTTCTTTCCAAACCGTCCACCCTTTGTTGCGGATGTGATCCATCATAAAGGTCGCAGGATTGCCTTCGTCGCCACGGTAATAGCCATAATTCAATGGGCTATAGCCATTGGTCTCGCTGCCCTTGGTGTCACGTTCATACTCGGCCACAAGGTCTGTGTTCGACTGACGTGCTTCTGCCCGCATCGCAGCCGCATCCGCGCGCAACTGCGCCTCAACGGCCTCCTGTGCCGCCAGCGCCTTGCCCTCTGGGGTCATTGCAAAGAGCTTTTCTGCCCGCAAAGCATAGAACCGTTTTTGATCGAGCGTGATCGGGCGAGAATTGTTTGGCGCACGGAATGTGACCTGTGTTTCGCCGTTTTCATCCTTGAGGCCGGTAATCTCGTAGATCCCCTCCGGCCCTTCAAATGTTGTCCCAGCCTTGAGCGGCGCAACCTCTGACCCATCTGGAAGAGCTGGGAAAGATGGCGCGTCCCCTTGAACGGCAAACCCCTCAACAGCTTTCAGCTCGTCCATAATTTGACCGAACATCGGGAAAATAACACCGCGCTCACCAATGGTCGGCAATGCGCCGCCGCTATCTTTGGTCGTGTTGACAAGGAAATCGTGCGACAGTGAACGCTCATTGAGGTGGGTCAAAACCCACGCCTCGAATGATCTCGCGCCCATCTCGATAGGATCGCTCCAGTATGGCGCGGCTTTGAACTTGTCGTACTTGGCCATGCGGCCTTCATAGCCGGATTGCCCGAACATCTGACGCAAGGTTTGGAATGCATCATAGACACTGCGCGGCATAGCCCCTTCGCCTGCATAGCGTCTCTGGCGTGCGGTCATAAAGTCTTGGCGGCGGTTTTTTGCGTTGGGCTTTGAACTTTGTGCAGGTGTGCTGCCGTCACTGGCGTCTGTCTTCGCCAGATAGTGGTCTAAGGCATGAAACCACTCATGTGCCAGTGAACCAGCGCCATTGACCCGGGTAAGGTTAATCACGACCTGTCCTGGCTCATAGTGCGCCGCTGCGGCACCCTTGCCGCCCTTGCCGCGCGCGCCGAAAGCAATGGCCAATTCACCATTCAGCGAAAGGGATTTCGGTGAAACGCCCAAGATCGCGGCAAGGTCCATAAGGCTATCGTATGTAGCGTTCAGAAAACTGGTGCGCTCTTTGAGAGTGACTGAGTTACCAAACTGCCCGCCACGAAAGCCGAATGCTTCCAAGAAGGATTTTGCGCTGACATCTTTGCCTTTGCGCCAGTCTGGCCCCACGCGGTCTTTATTGTCGCGACGACGCTCTTCAAAGCCTTGACGCATCTCGTTCGCCATAGCAGTCAGCTCTACTTTCCCCTCTTCTGAATTTAGGAAAGCTCGGGCTTCTTTGCTGGTGGCGAAAGTCATCATCGAGTGCAGCTTTGGCTTTCGTGCGTAAATATAACTTGCCGTGCCGTTGCGGGCTTCGCGGATATGGAAACCATAATTGAAAGAGCCTTTGTCGCTGCGGGCTTCGGCCATGGCCTTCTTGCGCATCGCGGCCCAATCATTTGCAAGCTCTGCCGCCTCCTGAACGGTGTCTGCAACACGGCTGCCGCGCCATGGCGCTTTAGATACACGGCCTTTGGCAGTGATTTCGATCTTGCCTGTATTCGTTCGCTCGTTTGCGCTTGAGGCAAACACCCATTGCTCACGAATGCCAAAGTTGCTGGCGACCTCCATCATATTCTGAGGCTCGATCCGCATGAAGAACGGCTGCAAAACGTCTGTCCAGTATTCTGGATTTTCGTCCAGCTTTGCATTGAGGTCTATACCATCAGCAATAGACCTGCGCCCAAACGCTTGCTCGTACTTTGCGTTGTCGCGCAGAATTTCAATCGCGTCATAGTCCCCGCCCAGAATAGCCTTGGTGTCGGCATGGGCCTTTGCAACCGCATTTTTCCATTCAGACATCTGCCACGAACGGCTGTTGGGCTTGGTCGGAATAGCTGCGCGAATGGCCGCGATTATAAAGAGGCCATCAAGAGAAATATCGCCATCGCTGGCCAGCTTCTCGAAGTCAGGCATGGGCAGTAGGTCGTTCAACCCCATGCTTGAGAGATCCATACCGTCCAAGTCCATCTCTTGCATGGCTTCCAGAAGGCGCTTCTTGGCCTCGTAGAAGTGCTTGCGCGCGCCACCGATTTCTTCACCGAAGTCTTCCAGCTTCTCGCCCTTTGGCGCGGTTTTGTCAGTTTTGTCAGTTTTGTCAGTGGGCTTTGCTTCCGTCTTCGTCGCATCCGCTGGCTTCTTGAACGGGAAGTCCAGCTTGCCGTTGACCGGCTTGGTGCTGTTAAAGTTGGTATCCAGCGTACTTTCCAGCCACGCTTTGAGCTGGGCGACTGTGCCCTCGAAGATGCCGCCAATGCGGTCATCGCCGCGGCCATCGTTGAACGCGCCACGGTACGCCTCAAGCGCGGCCCCGCGCGACGGAAAGCCCACCATGATCTTGTGTTCATCGAATTTGCCAGTATTGGCGTCGGCTTGGTCGATCCACATCACGTAGTCGGCGTCTGGCGCTTCGCCCATGTAGAAGTCGACATGCTCGCCGTCGGCGCCCTCGGTCATCTTGAAGTAGCCGTAGTGCGCCGGCATTGTGACCGACCACGTTTCGCCGTCCTGATCGGTCCCGCTGCGCTCGCTGCCCTTGGCGTTCTCGATCGTCAGGTTCATGCCGTTCCAGACAACATGTCCCTTTTTGTAGTTTCCGGCCTCTTTCTGGGCGTCTGTTGGGTTCGGATCGGCCTCTTCGGCTGCTTGGTCGACGTCTTGCTTTACAGGTGGTGCAAGCGGCTGGCCGATACGCTGGCGGCCGCCACGCTGGCCACGGTTGGCCTGCTCTGCCGGATCGTCAAAGAGCATTGGCACGCCATTACGGTAGACAAGTGCGGGATCGCGCTCGATCATCTCCATGAGGCTGCCGAGCTGTTCGTCGCGCAGGTTGGCCGATGATGCAGTCAACGCGCCCATATCGCGGGCAAGGCCGGTGAGCTTCTCGCTGCCATCAGACAGGCGCATGACGTTGCCGTCAGGCTTGGTGATCTGGATCTGCTTTGCCGTTACTTTGAGAACCGTGCCAACCCCTGGCAGAACGTCACCCTCGCGCGCATTTGCCAGTGCGATGTTGCCAAGGCTCATGTCGCTGTTGTCACCGATGCCGTTCACAGGCGCATCAGCGCGGGCTTTGCGCATGTTCAGCTGGCGATTGGGGTAATCGACTGTGGCAGGTGTACCGGATGTGATGGGTTTGCCATCTTCCGTCAGCTTGCCCTCTGAAATCAGCCGGTCAAGAACCTTATCGTACTCTGCCTGTGGAATGCGGTAGGCGCCAAGGACAACCTCGCCACCGGAAAATGTTGCAGTGCGACCGGCTGGCTTAATCAGATAATCTTCAAGAACACGCAAGCCCTGGGACAGAACTGGGTCTGGCGCAGTCGATGCACTTGGTGTTTCATCATCAGGTGCGCCTGCGGCTGGGTCCGCATCAGGGTCATAGGCCTTAAATGCCTCGATGGCGGCAACGGCTTCTGCGCTCAAGTCGCCCTTGATGTCGTTGTATTTGAACCGCTGCGTTTTTTCACGGATCTCTTTGGCGCGGCCTTTGAATTGCGAGCTGGTGTTTGTGACTGTGATCTCGACATCGCCTAAACCAAGGTCGTCCAACTGGAATGTGATCGGCCCCGAAAGATAGGTGCCAATTCCGTCTTTATTCTCCGGCGTCACCGCCTTGTTGATGTCAGCTATGGCCTTCTGGCGTGTTACCTTGGCATCTGGTGTTGCGCTTGCGCCTTCTGCGCCTGAACTCAGCAATTCATCGGCGCGTGCCCTGCGAATGAAAGCGCCGCCCTCTTTCGGAAAAGTGTACGGATCAACCGCCTTGGCTTCCGCAGGCTTCATGCCCTTGATCACATAGCCGTTCAGCACCTTGCCCTTGCGGGTGGTGTGCGTGACTTCACCCGCGGCAATGGCGTCTTGCACGGCCTTGCGCATCGGGTCGGTTTCTTGATCGGTTCGTGCAGTTTCTGAGTTTTCACCTGTAACCGATTGTTCTGGCTCGTCATTTTTATTGACTGGTTTTTGATCGGCTGGCGCTGTTTTGGGTGCTGCGGTAGCAATTCCCCGTGCGCTTAAAGACTCAATGGCGTTCTTGTCGATGACCGCATATTCTATCTTGCCACGAGGGTCTTTGCCAACGACAACTCCAATGCCTTCGTCTGTCCACTTGTCAATATTGGACTGCGACAATCGAGTAATACCGCTGCCTACATCTAGGATCTTAGTGCCAGGTTTAATGCGCAAGTCATATGATTGCCCACTTTCGCCCTGCATCTTTGCATAGCTATCAGCATATTCTGCATCAGCCTCAGACGCGGCGTAGAAACCACCATAGCTGCGGCCTTTCTTTCCCTGCTTTTGCTTTGATGGGTCACGGATGATCTCAATATCATCAAGGTTCATTCCCGATCTTCCGCCATGAACCAAAGTCATTCCGTCACTTGGAACAACACTTGTAGCAGCTTCTCTCTTTGTGGCGGCGGAAGGGGAGGGCTCCCTTGGCGACGGTGTTGGTGTTGGCTGCGCCGTGTCGCGACCTGCCTCGATACGTGACAGCAGACCGGCAAGGTTTTGCTCTAGGTTGGTCACTGTATCCGGCATTTGGTTTTCAGTCGGGGTGAGTCCCGCATTGATCGCATCAATATGCGCACCGCTCGGCTTCACCTTGGGTATCGACGTATCGTTTCGTATATCGCCGATACTGGTATCGAGCTCTTGCGCCGCGGCACGGAGTTCAGGGCTACCGTAGTAGTCCACAATTTGTTGTTCTGACCCCTTGTTTATCCACCCATCGGCACTGATTCCAAGAATGGGGTACCATTTGCCGGCAGGGACATTCTTTTTTCCGGCCGCACCGGAGCTCAAGTAGAACGGGACCTGTACACCGTTTATCTCACGGAGCACAATTTTCCGCCCGCCAAGGTCGATTATGGACGCTTCACCCCGTACATTTGTACCGGGTATTAGTTCGTTGGAGTCCGGCTTGCGGGCGTATTGGTCGAACGGTATGGGTTTAAGTGTAGGGCTCGAAGGCTCCGTAGGACGGACGGGTGCCCCGCCCTCTTCGACCACTGCATCTGGGTCGGTAGGTTGCTGACCAACCCAAGGCGAGGTCTCGTTGACCTTGACCCCGACAATGGTTGCAGAGCCGTCAGGATTTTCGACAAGGTTGTAGAGCGGATCATCTCTGATAGTACGCAAAACCTTACCGCTGTTGATGTTTTGCAGAAGTGGGTCGTTAGCTAAAAGTCGATTGGCGTTGGCCTCACGCGCCTTTTCTGCAAAGCTGCCTGTCATACCTGCGAGAAGCTGCTGCGCCTCAATGGGCGCTGCTGCGGTTTCGGCCGCTGCATCTTGTTGCCTGCCACCGATAAACCCTTCCCCAAATGGCTCGACGCTGTATCCCGCACCCAAGCGGCCAAGGGCCATCTGCTCGGTCGGGAAAACGACCGGCTGGCCGCTATCATCCGTGAATACCGCTTCATCAATCCTGCTTTGCTCTTCACGGGCCATGCGCTCGCGCTCGGCATTGCTGTCGGCCAGCGTGCTGACGTCTTCGCGCATGCTGTTGAGAGCTTCATCAAGCGTCAGGCGGTAAGCATCATCCGGCGACATGCCGTCGGCTTCGCGGATCGCGACACGTTCCATGAACACATCAGGGTCAACGCCCTCGGGAATAGGCGCATTGAACGCTGGTGCGGCTGGTTCTTGAGTTGGGACATTGGGGGGCACTGTCGCAGCCGGTGAAACCAGCACCATGCCGCTGTTGATCTGCTCAATTTCGACATCAAGCGCAGTGCCATCTTCGGCGCGGAATGAAGCGTATCCGGCGGCAGGATCTTCACCGATGAATGTCGCGGCGATCGGCTCGCCAATTTCACCTGTCTCGGGATCGACAAGGCGCACGGAAACCGGCTGCTGGTCTTGGTAGCCCGCGAACTGGGGCTGTGGGCCCCGTGCTGTAGCGTCTGACATCGGGCTGGGCGTGCTTGGATCAGAACCGGCCAGCACATCGCTCATAGGGGTTGGTTCCTCCTGCTCTGGAGGGCTGCGATCCCCCATCATTGCAGGAGGAACCATACCGGCATCAGGTCCGGCGCCGGGAGGAACCGCGCCTTCGCCATCGCCGGTATCTGGGATTGGCTGTGGTCTTTCACGGTTGCGGTACATGTCAACGCCGGTGCCGATAGCACCTGCGCCACCACCGAGAACCGCACCGACAAGCGCGCCTTCTGTGGCGCCCTCTGTCCAGCCGCGATCGGGATCGTAAAGCTGTTGGGCCACCATGTTGCTTGCAACGGTGGCCAGATATTCTTGCGCGGCTTCTTCACCGGCTGACTGCGCGATGTCAGCAAAGCGCTTCATCACGCCATTGCCCACACGGTTGCGGACTCCATCAGGCAAATACTTCAACGCGCGCGCGATTGGCACGATTTCAGTGGCACCGATAGCAAAGCCCCAATTGGCGGCCTTTGTGGCGATTTCTTCGGTCGCGCCTGCATCAAGCGCCTCGCGGTAAAGCTGGCTCGATGTCATGGCAGAGCCCAAGGCACCACCCGTGCCGAAACCTGCAACAGCACCACCGATGGGGCCACCTGCAAACGTACCGGCCACACCTGCAGCCAGCGACGCGCCGGCCATGCCAACAAGATTGCCTGCCCCCTCGGCAACCATCGCCCAGAATGACCGGTCCTCGGGGTTTGGTGCGCCGAATGTATCGCTTACGCTGTCACGGAGCCGTTGCCCGCGTTCAAAGCCCTCAATGTCTTCGGCTGCTGTGTCTTGGTTATCGAGTTGGGCTTGCGCAATAGCCTTTGCCTCTGGCAGTGCCGCGAAAGGCTCGGTCGCGCCGCGGATAAACTGCTGTCCACGGCGTTTGACGGTCCCGAGGAATCCGCCCTCTTCCATTTCGGCCACGTTTGCTTCTTGCACCGTCGGCGTGCCGTAGAGCTGCGCGCGCACGTCTGTAGCATAGTCGCCAAAGCTGCTTTGTGCTTCTGGCCCGAACAGTTCCCCAATGATCGCCATCGGATCCTCACCGGCCTGAAACCTTGGGGACAAGGCTTGCGCACTCTGGCGCGCGGCGTTGAGGAAGTCGTCGGGATTTTGCGCCCCTGCCTTTTCACCAGACGCAAACAAGACTTCGATCGGTACTCCCGTCTCAATGGCAATGTCTTCCAGTGCGGTTTGAGTGTTGACCTTCGCAGGACCAAAGACGGGCATATCGTTCATGTGGAAGCCTCACAGCAAAAAGGGACCGGCGCTTATGCGCTGGCCCCCTTATACCACATATTGACGTTGTTGGAACTATAGACACCACATATTGTGGTTCTAGTTGGCCAAGGTCGGCACCGGCTGTCCGTTTGATCCGCCAGTAAACCCACCAGCGCCAACACCACTGGCCGCACCTTGCTGGTTTGTCGGAACCAGGTCAGGGCGGACCTGCGTGATGCGCTCGATAACCAGCTCGTGACGTCGGGCCATTTCCTCACGGCCAATTGCATTGCCCTCAAGGTCCACGAATGATTTTTTATCGAACATTGCCTCCATCGCTTCATCGTATGCGTTTTGGAAGCTCTCGGCGTTAGCGATCCGCTGTGATGCCGCTGCCGTGACACGATCCTTCTGGTATTCAAACTGCGAGTCTGGAGATCCCCACCGGCTGATACCTCCTATGACTTCCTGCATCCCAAGATACTCTTGGTTCATGACTTCGCCGGTGTCTTTGTTGGTCAGGGACAGGATAGCACCCACGGCCTGCCCGTCTTGCTCGATCAGCTTTGTCTCCTTGGTGTTGACCTGCCACGGCCCATCTGGGTCAAATGACGATACCATGCGGTCAAGCGCAGTGGTGAAGGCCGCGCTGTCACCATAGCTGGCCGCCGCGACTGCACGGTTCATTTCAGTCATGCCGCGCTGCGTTTGCTGCTCATTCATGAACGTGCGGAACTCCATGGCTTTGGAAATGTCGCCTCTTTCAATGAGTGAGCGAATAAGCCGGTTTGCCTGCTGTTGCTGGAAGGCCATGCCATCTCTGACAGCGTTGTCCCGGGCGCGCTTGGGAATAGTCCGGATCTGGACCGCGCTTCCGTCGCCCATGTTGAAACTCATGGTCTCGGGGTTTTGTGCGGTCTGTCCTGGGCGGGCGTCGCGCGTCGATAGTGACTGCGGGAACTGCAACTCGGGGCCTGCCGCGCCTTGGCCAGCGGCGGTTGTGGGCCGCTCGCGTGGTGCGTCAGTGCCTGCGACTTCTGCACGCGCAGCGTCTGCCTGTACTGCAGCGGCCTCTGGATTGCCTTGCGTGATGTTGTCGCCCATGCTTCCGCGCGCGGACGTAATCCCCTGCTCTTCCCGCAGTCGTGCGGCTTCACGCGCTGATTCCTGCGCTTCACGCTCCATATTGCCAGCGTTAGACGTTGGAATGAGGTCTACTGGCTTTTCTCGCCCACCCTCAAGCAGCGATGCGCCACGTTCCAGATCAACAGCACCGACGACATGGCCAAGCGCTCTTCGGCCTGTGTTTCCGATTGTCTGCGCGACATCGCCAACTGCATTGACGCCATTGACGCCAGCATTCAGGACATTGCTTATCTTTTCAGCCCGCGCCGCCTGCGCTTCCAGAATATCGCGCTGCGCCTGTGGCAAGTTTGGGTCTGCAAGCATTGCCTGGCGTTCTGCAATAGCTGCCTGAATGGCCTCTCCGCGCGGGTTGCGTCCTGTGTTTTGGGGCGGGTTGGCGCTCTGAGATGGGTCTGCAGGCATTGTTTGGCCCGTGCCATTTGGCGCGCCCGGACGCGGCGCGAAGCTCTGATCAGCCCGTGGCGTCACTGGAATCGGCTGGTTTTGCGTTGCGGCAGAGAGAGCGGACATTTCAGTGCGCTGCTGATCGGGGCGGCGTGGCGGTGTCCTGCCTTGCACCCGAGACAGGTAGCGTTCAAGCTCTGCCGTCATTGTTGCTGGGTCAGTCCCGCTTGGGAATACCGCGATATTCCCATCAGGCATTTCAACTTCGATGTCGCTCATGCGAAGCTCCCTTCCGGGATAAGTGTCTGCCCGTCATACCTGAACCGCTTCGGCTGCCCACGGTTGGGCAACGCGCCAAGTGCTGATGTTTCGATCGGCATCGAGGCTGGTGTTGCTGGTGGTGGCGCCGGATTTGTGGGTTGCGGCTGCTCGGACGCCCCATAGCTGAGCGGCTGGTTCTGGACCAGCGGCATAATCGTATAGCCACTGCCGCCTTGGCCCCCATTTGCAGCCGGTTGCGCGCTGCCACTCGGCCCGTCCAGCAACACGTCAGACATAAGCGCAAGCTCTTCACTTGTATAGCGAGACTTGCCCGAATTGGACCCCGCACGTCGTGCGCGCTCCATGGCGAGCTTATGGCGCTCTTGGTCCATCTCGAACTTTTGCCCCTCTCGCTCGAAACGGGTGTCTTCCATTGCGCGTGTGCGCTTGTTGTTGTCCATGGTGTCGCGGATACCTGCCCCGCGCACCATGCCATTTACAAAACTGCCGATCGCCATGACTGGCCTCCTTTATGCGGTTGCGTAATTACGCAGTTGCGAGCTTGTCGACCTTGCCGGCCAACTCTTGAACCGCGCCCATTGTGACGCCCATAGCGTCGATAACGCTGATTTCCTTGCCGTTCCCGAGACCTGTGGCCTTCTTGAAGTCCTCGGCATAGGGCCCGACGTGGCGCTTGCCGCCGCCGTCACCCATGCCCTTCTTGTACTCCCATTCCTCGACCGGCATTTTCTTGATTGCATCAAGGGAGGACATGGCCTTGGTCTTGTTGGTCTTTGCGTCCTTCGAGGACATCATGGCAAAGCCTGCCGCGGTGCCCAGTCCTCCCGCAATGTCGCCAAGAAAGGCGTTTTGCGCGTTGTAGCCAGCCATCTGCTGATTGAACTGCGTGTTCAGCCCATTGATCATGCCCTGCTGGCCTGCCATGGCGGCGTTGGCACCGCCCATAATCGAGTTTCCAGCGCTGTTGATACCGTTGACCGCCGCGTTCATGCCTGTGGTACCCGCTGATGTGCCCATGCCCCTGCTTGTGGCAGGGTTGACGGCGAGACCAGCACCCATGTTGATTGCTGACGCGCGCAACTGGCGGCCAGTCGCTTCTGTGTTGCGACGGGCGGCGTTGGCGGCCCCTGCTGCACCAAGAGATTCCGTGGCCTGCATGCGGTTGGCGGAAGAACGTGACCGACCGGAACCCGGGCGAACACCCATGGAGGCTTCCTGACGCTGGGTCTGCTGGCGACCAAGCGCAAACTGCTGGCGCACATCGGCAACGGCCTCATCGGCGGCCATCGCTTTGCGTTCTGGGCTGTCATATGAGGTTGCTTCCGCAATCCAGTCGTCCTGTAGCGGAACAAAAGTGTCAGTGTAGCGCGACCGGTCCTCGGCGGCCCAGCCATCAGTAACCGCGGCTCTCTCCATCATCCAGCTTTGATACTCGCGGCCCATTTCGAGCTGTTGGTCGGCAATCTCACGTGCGTCTTTTTGCGCCTGCATGCCAATCTCGGCCTGCATAATAGCGGCTTTACCGATGTTCGGGTCTGGCTTCGGTGTTTTTGGTTTTCCGAAAATAAAGCTTAACAAGCCCATATCGTGTTCCTCAAAAGTAAAAAGTCGCTTGGCGATTGGAGCCCAATAGACCAGTTCAGTTTCGTGTATTGCGACCCGTAAAGCCGGCAACATCCACACTACTTATAGCGCATTTATTAAGCCATTGCACTACATGTTGTGTTTGTCGTTGGTCAGGGATACGTGGCCGCGCATCACTCTTTCCATCCAGCGTAAGCCGATAGTTGCACGATCAGCGCCAAGCCGGTCTTGCGTGCCTCGGCCATATCCTCACCCGCCAGTGCCTCGGCATGTGCTGCTGCCGTCGGTTTCAAGCGGTCAATCGCGGAGTTGGTCCGCCATGTCTCGCAACCGCTTAACGCGCTCAGCATCAGTGGCACCGCCACCAGTATCCGCACCGTTAATCCGCTCATGTGCGTCCACCTCGTCTTGCAGCCGCTGGTGCGCTACAGCTGCGCGCACATCGCTCTGCCACTTCGCATACAGCGCGGCAAAACCCGCCAAGAAGAGAGCGAACGCCACCACGTATTTCTTGGCCTTGATCCACACTACCGCGTCCTTTTCCAAAGCAGGTATCCGATGAACAATGCACCGGCGCTGACCGCGATAAGCTGCGCTGTTGGTGCCAACCGGCCAAGGATACCTTCTGCTGCTGGCAGATATTCCGCACCGGTCGCAACCAGCCCTGCCACACCCGCGCCTGCCGCCGCTTGCGCCTCGGTGTCGTCCTTGAGGCTTTCGGCCTGACGTGGCGGCTCTGTGGGCCATGCGGTCGCGGTGACGGGCCATGGTGTGCCCCAGCTACGCTCTGGGCCTGTGTCGATGTGCATGAAGCCAGACTTGATGTAATAGCCAAAGCCGGTAAACCCCACGGCCCGGGCCGCTGCCTCGAACGCATGCGGATCGTGGTTGTCCATGCGCACATCAAAGGCAATGCCGTCCATGTGCTTGCTGCTTTTCGCGCCACCGACGCGCTTGTTGTGCTCGGGGCTGCGGTAGGCCGATGTGATGATCACAGGCTTGCCCAGCCGATCCCGCAGGGCTTGCAGCCTGTCCATCGCGTCTGTGTCGATCAGTAGTTTGCCTGTGCCCTTGCAGGCGATCTCGCTGGGGCTGAATGACGGCCAGTGCCAGTCTTTCGGCGGCACGCGGCTGTAGTGCTCGTAATGCGTCTTCATTTGTCTTTGTCCTTCACCATGATGGCGTCGATCCGCCCGTTGATCGTCTGGAGCATCTGCAAAATCTGATCCAGCTGGGCCGCAGTCGCCTCGCGTTCCTCTTTGCGTGCGAGGTCACGTGCGTTGGCCTCGGCCCGCAGAACCGCAATATCGGTGCCATGAGAGCCTTGCGTCTTGTGAAGCATCCACAACCACACCACCGCTGGCACAATCAGGTACTGCATCACTGCGTCGAGTAGGGGGAGTGGATCGTTCATGTCGTGCCCTCATGCTGGGTAGTTAGAAATTACGCGGGTCATGTGCCCGGTGCTGATTGCGGCGCGACCGGCCAAACAACGTTGCGTGGATCTGCAAAAGAGTGGCGCTGGTCTCCGCAACGATCTGATCAATCTCGGAAGGGCTCTGTGCAAGGTGCGCCCGGTCGATGCCGGAAAGGCGGGCTGCCTCGATCGCCGCAGCTGCTCGGGTCCATGCGCCCGACATAAAAAGCCAGATCGTGGCAAGCTGAAACGCCGTGGGCGCAGTGATGCCGACCTCAGACGCAAGCATGGGGAAATCAGCCAGCGTGGCAGGCTCTGGATCGGCCAGGAGATACCGCCGCGCCTCTTCCTCCTTGCGCAAATACACCATGTCCTGCCCCGCAATAGGCGTGACAAAACGGCGGCGCACCTCGTCTGCTGTTGCGTTTATTTCGCTTGCGGCTCTACTCCGCTCGCGCGCCATGCGCGCTGCGCCATCGACAACGATCCTCATGCCACTGTGACCTCGCAGGTTGCCCCGATCCACGGGAATGGCGGGCGCAGCTCGACGCGCCAGACCCCGGCAAGCGGAAAGCTCAAAACCAGATCATCCGTTCCAACGACGCCTTGGCTGTCCCCCTCAATGAAAACCTCGGTACCTTCTGGCACATTTGGGATAGGCCAGTCTTGGTCCGGCTGTAGGGTGTGCGTGGCTGGAAGAGGCTGGCCAACATGAGGCCGCGAAACTGCAGCGTCATCGACAATATATTGCGTGAAATAATCGTAGTGGCCAGAAATAGCGGAGCAGCCCTCCGGCGTGTTCAACGCTGAGAGATCTTCCGACCCAGAAAGAATACTCATGATCGCGCCTGTGGCTTTTTCGTAGACAGTGTGATCCATTATTTCAGCCTCATGAGCGCGCTTGCGTTTCTGAAAAATATATCTGTTGCACCCTCGTTAAAGTTGGGCGAACTGTCTCTGGCTTGAAATAAAATAGTCTGCGTGCCACTCGTCGGGGTGAGAAGATACCCACGTGACACAACTCCGGATACACTCTGATCTCTAATCGGTTCTCTTTTTGATAGAAACACAGAGCCGTTGAATAAAACCCGCCAGTCGAAAATTGCGTTCCTATCACTGTCACCGGACGCTGTTCGATATTCAAAGTAAAAATCCGCAAATACTTGCTGCCCGTTGTTCCCGCTAAAAGACAAAGACATAAACGTATAATAGCTGCCCTTAGTTGGTAGGCGATATGTTGCAGCGGATTGCGTAAAAGCAGCAGTCGTGACCGAGTTGTCGCCAATCTTAAAGGTATTGACCTGCAAGTCTCCGATTTTGGCAGTCGTAATCGCAGCGGTGCCAATCTTGGCCGTCGTGATTGCCCCGTCGTCAATCTTGACATTCGTAATCGCAGCGTCGTCAATTTTGGCATTTGTAATGGCAGCGTTTTGAATCTTGGCGTTTGTGATCGCGCCGTTCGCAATCTTCGCACTGGAGATCGCCGCGCTTGCAATCTTCGCATTTGTGATCAGCCCACTCCCAATCTGGGCTGTCTGTGTGATGATGCCAGACGTTGCCAGAAGGCCGCCGGTGATCGTGTTCGCGACGATCTTGTCACCAGTGATCGTGTTTCCTGCAATTTTGGTTGCGGTAACAGATCCGGCCTCGATCTTTGCCGACGTGATTGCGTTTGCAGCGATCTTGTCAGACACGATAGCGCCTGTTGCGATTTTCTCTGCGCTGATTGCACCCGTGGCTATTTTTCCAGCCGTAACAGCGTTTGCGACAATCTTGTCTGCTGTAATAGAGCCATCGACAATCAACTCGCCTGAAACGGCGGGGCGCAAGAAGTTGTGATACCAGCGCATTGGTCCGCCGACGTTGCCATCTGCGTCGCGTGATACTCTCATGCGGAAGCGCGCATACACTGCGTTTGCGGGAGGTGTAATGATTGCCGAATATT
The DNA here is from genome assembly GCF_036007805.1 of Yoonia sp. Lineage (GTDB taxonomy): Bacteria > Pseudomonadota > Alphaproteobacteria > Rhodobacterales > Rhodobacteraceae > Yoonia. Next base: position 15,048 of record NZ_DASYOK010000109.1, on the reverse strand, counting down.
TTTGCTCTAAGGTCGTGCCCCCAACAGTGTGCTCTTTGACCAAAGCATAGCGGATAGGCAAGCCTTTGTTCTGGTCGTAAAACAAGATTTGAGTTTGAGCCCTGCCGCTCATACCGCCGGAGTTCGTCCTAAAGACGCCACCCACGGCATAATCCCGCGTCGGGTCAATTTTGATATATTCGTTAGTATAGGCGAAATCAACAAACGCATATGCATCGCCGGTCGAAGTTGGACCTTCCCAACGCATTACTTTTTCGGCTGTCTCAGACGGACCTGCATCGCCTATAACAAAGTTACCGCCTAAAAACCAGCTATCTGGATCATCCAAACCCGGGTCCGGCAGCATATTTGACCTGTCCGAAATGAGCAGTTTTGACGCCCTTACAGAGCCATCGAGAAGAATGTCGTCTGCAGCGATCCTTGCGACCGAAACCGACCCTCCCACGCCATCGGCGGCGACAAGGTCGAGCAATGAAACAGATCCGCCTGCTTGCGCTTTAATCAAGTATCCTGCGCTCGCATTGCCTTCCAGCGTTGCAATGGCACTGCCTTGCTGGGTCACCGTTGATGAAACAGAGTCTATTGAAGCGTCCAAAGTTGTTGCGGAAGCCGCAATGGCTTGATTGGTTTCCGTGGCCGTAAGGTAGTTCTCAGTCACGCTGGCGCTGAGGCTTCCAAGGTCTGCTGTCAGTGATGTGATCTGCGAAGAAAGGGCTGTATCTTCACTGACGCGGGCAGCGGATTCGGTGTTCAAGTTTGCTTGCACGGTCCCGATCTGCGCTTGAAGCGAGGTGCTTTCCGAAGCGATGGCCGCATTTGTCTCGGCGCTGGTGAGATAGTCGGTGCTGAGGTTTGACGATACCCCTTCGATGGATGCTTGCAGGGCGGTTTGCGCCGTGGCGATGGCTGTGTCTGTGGCCGCGCGGGTGTAATAGTTGGTAGACAGGTCTGCGCTGACACTGCCTATCTCCGAAAACAGCGATGTGATAGACGTTGCCAACGCGGCATCTTCATTCGCTCGAACTACTGCCTCCGCTTGAATGGCGGTAGAAGCATTTTGGACTTCTGTGACATCTTCAACGACAATTGACGCGATCTGAACTTGCCCGGGTTCGTCGTTGTATCCAACGATGAGCATTGGGCGAATAAAGCGCACATTTTCATGCATAGTCTTTGGGCTCTCTGCGGTCGCAGCCCCAACATTGCCGTTTGGTGTTCCAAATCCTTTTGAATACCCAACAAAAGTTGTCCACTCAGTTCCCAGTGCCTGTCCTGAAGCAGCGTGATAGTGCTGACTGGAGTAGTTATCTAGGCCGCCTGCGTTACAAAACGTGACGCCATCAGCGGCCATACCCGTATAACCAAAGTACACACTCCCGCTTCCAGAAATTTGCCGTGCTACGACTGTCATTTTATACAACCGCGTACTGTCGAATGGGATCAGCCTTGAAGACGATGCCCAATATTCATCATTGCCGGAGTTGTTTCCGACATTGAGGACTCTTGACCCAACAGGTGAATCTGCGACTTCAATAACAGAAACTTCGCCCAACCCATTGCTGTGCTGCTCCCATGAGCTGATAGCGTCATTTGCCATCCAGCTTTCGGAAAATACTGATTGCGCAGAGAAGTTGGACAGCGTTGCGGAAAGCGTCGTAATGTCTGACGCCAGAACAGCATCAGCGTCTGCGCTGACAGTCTCGGCGTTTTGTATAGCCGCAGAAAGCGTGCTGTTGTTGCTTGTGACGGTGGCCGTAAGGTTCGTGATCTGCCCTGAAAGCGCGCTATCCGCATCAGCGCGCGCCAGTGCCTCATCGGTCACAGTTGCAGACACACCGTCGATTTCTGCTTCAAGGCTTGTCACTGCGGCAGACAAAGCTGCGTCCGCATCGGCACGGGTGTAATAACCCGTCAGAAGTGTTGATCGCACCTGCCCGGCTGGCGTCAGGATTGTTGCTTCAAGGCTTGATACGTCCGCGCTGATCGAAGAGTCGACTTCCGCTTTCGTATAGTAGCCAGCCAGCGCGGTTGCCTTAACTTGGCCGGTTGTTCCATCATAGACGGCGCTGATTTCTGATTGTACGTCAGTCAGGTCGCCAAGGAACGTTTGAAGATCGGCGTTAACTGTATTCAGTTCACCATTAATCGCGGTGATGCTTGTGTCGGTCGTGACTTGCAAGCTTGATATGCTGGCCGTCACCCCATCGAAGGCGTCGCTGATGGTGCCGGTAAATCCGGTCACAAGAGCATCATGATCGTCGCGCACAGATGCGGCGCGTACGTCCGCTGCGTCTGCGGCCGCTTGTGCCGCGGTAATATCGTTCAGAACAACATCGGCAATCTGCAATTTGCCGATTTTGCCTGCAATTTTAGCCGCTTCAACTTCGGCAATCTGTTCATTTGTAAGCTGGCCGGTAATGTCTACGGCTGGGACTGTCCGCTCCCAAACGCCTTGCGCGGTAAAGCGGTAGAGCTTGCTGTCCGTGGTCAGAAAGACCAGTCGGCCTGTGTAATTGTCCGAGATTGACATTGGCAGTTCATCGACAATCTCGGGCGCAGACAAGCCAGCATTCCGAAAGAGAGCGGCAGGATCCTCGAGGATGCCGCGAATGTCTTGGATTTCAGCATCAAAGAGCTGGCTAGCGCCCGCTGCTGCAACAAGCGCATCGAACTCTTCGCGGCGCACCGCATGTTGCCCAGAAGCTCCGCGCTGCCCTGCAAGGATAAGAGCCTGCTCAAGCGCGCGCCGGTCCAGCGGTCTGCCGTCTGCCTGCGGTCGCGGTCTTTGTGGCTCGGGCCCTGCAATCGGCGCCACCCCACCCCAGGCCGATCCTGCTTTCAGATCATCATTCATGGCACGCCCAATTCATCATATGATTGCGCCATCGAAATGCCAGTGATGGGGACGTATCCGATGATTTCGATTTGCCACTTTCTTGACTGAAAACCACTAGGCATGCGGACCGGCGCATTTAAGGTGTTAAACTCTCTTACCAGCACGCCGTCGGCATAAATCCGTGTCAAATTTGGCGTCTCGCCCGCTGGGATTGCCCCGATGGGGTCATCGGCCTCGACCAGAACACCTGAGTAACTGACTGGCGATACAAGCTGAAACAGTCGCGATCGCCATGTTTGTGGCTTGAGCTCTGCACCCGGCGCATCCCACCGGTGCACATTGCGCGCGGTCAAAAGCATGTAAAGCGCACCGGTTGATGCATCGCGGGTCATAGTGATTGGGGCTTCGTCGGTTTCGATGTAGTAAGGCTGCGCACCTGTAATGTCGAAGATGCCCATTTTCTGCACGGAATCGCCTGCTGGGGTGTGCGTAAAGAAGTATCGGCCTTCATATTGCTCAGCGTGGAAGCTGCTGGGCGAAAGCGCTTTCCATTGTTCTGTGGTAAAAAGGTTGCGGGACACAAGGTCGGCACTGCCGCCAGTGATCATCACAAGCCCTTCTGATGACGGGTAAACCGCGGCATATCCCATGTCGACGATCCCGCGCTTTGCCACACATGGCAGGTCGCGCTCCATCTTTTCCATGATCATGTTTTCGGGCGCGGTGCCCTGCGCGACATATGGCGTCGCGGTTGTCAGTATAGCGAGTGTAGTGCCGAAACCGGCCAAGCCGACCACATCGCGGTCAATAGTCAGGCGGTATTTTTCCGGCCATGCATGCGGCTTGAAAGGCTCGCAGAACAGGACTTTCTTGCCATCGAATGCAGCCATCATGCCGTTCGGCAGCGAAATCAGGCCGGCCATTGTGCTGGGTGGCGCGTCATAGTCTGCAGAAGGCAGCACTTCCTGCAACGGCTCTTCAACAAGGTCATGCACATAGCTAGTTGTGGCGATGGGCTGCTCGGACACGAAATAAAGGTCAGTGATGCCTGACGCGCTTGTCTGTGAGCGATATATCCGGATGCGATTGATGCCACGGCCTGACTGCGGTGGCGAAAAGTCCGATACAGTGACATTGAGCCCCGCTGACCAGAGTATTGCATTGCTGACGGGTGACGGCGCGCTTTCCTCGTCGAATATCGTCACGAAGGTGTAGGCGTATGTGATGAACTGCGCGATCGTGTCGTCTGGCTCGCCACTCATGACGACAGTGGGCGCAAGCACAGGCGCATTGAGTGCCAATGGATAGTTTGTGCCGTTGACGTTCATGCTTGGGGCACCGTTGCCAGTGATATAGAGGCGATCATCTGCAACGGGGCCGGGCACGACGTCGACATCGTTGGGAAAGGAAAACCATACCCCTTTGTGCAGAAAGATCGACGCGGCATCAGCGTTTAGCGTTGTCGTCAAGGCGGCTTCACGCACAGGCGCAATACTGCCATCGTCGAGGCGCGTGTTCTGTGCCAACTGTGCATATTCCATCGGCAGCAGGCGCGGATGCCTGCGTGGGATTTCGCCTTTGAAGTCTGCAATGCGGATTTTCATGCTTCACCTCAAAAATCGTGGTACTTCGTGCGGCGCCGCGCACGGTGTTGACCTGTGATGTTGGCGGTGAAATGGGTTTCCATTGCGTCTGTGGCCTTTTGGCCCCACATCATAGCGGCCTGGGGGTTGGCCCAAGGCTTGTTGGGTTGCACCAACAGGCGTGACAGCGCGCCAGCGGCGATTGCCTCGGCGTGCATGGTGTAAATGAACTCTGGAACAACGTCATAAGCATCGCTGACCATGCCATCGAAGTCTTCGATCATTTCTGAACCGTTGACCGGCTTTAGAAACAAGGAAAGCGACAGCTTGCCTTCTCGATATGGCAACACGCGCACCTTATTGTACTCGGCTTGCGTGATGTACTGCGGTGTCGCACCTGCGGTTTCAGCAAACGCGGCCTCGTCAACGTGAGAATACTGCAAAGGCTCTAGCGCTATTTCGTCGTCGAAGGTCGCACTTTCGATTTTGTGGATTGCGGCATACGGAGGCGCTGTCAAAGCCTTGCCGTCCTTGTTTAGCGTGACGTTTGAAATGTGGCGCCAGCACAAAGTGCGCTCGCAAAACTCAATGGCTGCGATGCGCAAATTGAAAGTTGCTACAAAATCTGAGCACCCAGGCGCATGCGGCAACACCAGAGGGAGGAACTTCCGTAGGTGGATCAGGGTGCTGGACATGGGATGCTATATTACCCGTTGCTAACCGTGCCCATGGGCGCGACAGTTTCACCAGAAACAAGACGTTCGGCAGCAAATTTGAGCCCAAGAGAATTGGCGAACTGGCTGTAATGCACGCCGGCTCGCTGAGCGATACCTGCAATTGATGCATCTTTGGAAAACGCGCGATACAACATGTAGTCGATTATTGCATTGCGGTAGATGTCAGAAATATCAACCTCGGACGTGTAGCTCGATACCATAAGGGTATCGGTTTCGGGTGCTGGCACCAACGTTGGCATGACGGCGCAGATTGCCTCAACAACACCTGTTCCATCATTCCCTGGAACCACATAGTAGGCGGCCATGTCACTGATGTCGTCGATGAAGTGAACCACGTTTTTGGTGTATGGCATCACGGCATTATCCATCCAGCCGGAGATTTGCATATCCATGACTTCACGTTCGACTTTAGTGATTACGCGTCCACCACCACGGCCAGTTGCCGATTCAGCATTTGTTGCCAAATTCCGAGTCAGGCGAAAAAGAGCAAAGTGACCTTCTGGCAGCGTTTGGTAAGCACCCTGCTGCAAGTCGAGCTCAACTGTTTTTGCTACGGCATTTGGTTTCAGCACTGCGATTTCGCGTAGCGCGTCATTTAGCCATGTATGCAGCTCTACCGCGGTCCAGCGGACTGCGGTGGCGTCATTCAAGACCGTCTGGACTGAAAGCATTACACTTGCTGCGGTAAAAGCCATGGTGGTTGTCCTTTGTTACGAGCATAAGCCCGTTGGTTGCTACTCTTCTTGCATCGCAGCGCGGATGCGCTCGATGATTGTTTCGCGCTTGAGCGCGTGGTGGGGCTTCTTGCCGACGGCCTGCTCGAAAATTCTTGCCAGCTCGTCATCAGGCAGTTCTTCCAGCGCGGTGATGTTATCGTCGTCATCGTCAGACTTCTGCGGGGCTGGTGTCGGCTCGGGAGTGGTGTCCTGCTTGACCGGCTCTTGGACGGGTGCGGGCGCAGGTTTTGGCGCTGGTGGGGCTTGGGTTGCCTTGCCTGCAATGACGAACGTGTCGATCGCAAGGAACCGCTTGGCGTGATCCGGATCATCGACGTTGCACACATGTGCGTCAGTCTTGGCTGGCTTGAAATGGTATTTGACGCCTTCGATGGTGTGAATTGATCCACCGGCGCGCTTGGTTGTGTGTTCGATCAGCATGGCTTCCTCCGTGATCTGGGGTGATCCGCGCGCAAGCCTGAACCCGCGCGCGGCTTTGACCTCGCCCGATTAGGCGATGTAGTCGATTTTCAGCGTCAGCTTCTTGGCTGCGCCTTCTGCGACGTTGCCTGCCAGTACGGCACCGATTGCGCGGTGTTCACCGTAGGGCGCGACAGTCAGGCAATTGGCCAGTGTGGCGTCGTTTTCCGCGTCGTTGACGCTAACAGCGTCAAAGATCTGGTCGCCAACTGAGCGTTCGGCCTGTGTATCGCCCGGTGCGCCGGTCATGATGCCGATGTCGGCAGTTGTTTCGCCAAGGCCCGCGCCAATAACGGTTGCGCCGACAATCTGCGTGTCAGCGGGAAGCAAGCCCAGCTCGATCACGTCGGTTGCAGCCGTGTACGCGGCGTTGAAGGTGTGTTCAAAGATCGCAGAAGTGACGATACCGGCCTGATATGCCGATGGTGTCGCTGCCTGCCCCTTTGCTGCTTTGGTCTGATGAATTGTCATGGGACAAGTCCTTCTCTCAGGGGGTTGGGGTTGAAACGGCCCTTAGTGGGCCGCTCCGTTGGGTCAGACGACCTCTGCGTATGTGTCGAGGGCGATGGAGCCGAAGTCGCGCCCGTTGAAGCGGGTCTTCTTCACGCCCATGATCAGACCAGCAACGACAGTGGGCTCGTTGTCATAGTCTTCCATTTCTTCCTTCCACATGTAGCGCATGCCGCCGGGTGTACCGTAGGCAACGACACCGGCTTGACGGCCAAGGAAGAGCGCGCGAGCTGCGGGCAGGTCGGAACCTGTGCCGTAGTCATCGAAGCGGATCACGTTCTCATGCTCATGAAGCACGACGTTGTTGATCATGCCCATGTTGCCCTTGAAGATGGGCGACTTGCGGCCTTCGGCACCAGCTGCGGCCTTTTGGAAGTCTAGCCACTTGGATCCGGAAGCAGTCCGCATGGTGTGCGCCTGATATGGCGACATCACGGTGACAAAGTGCTTTTCGCCTTCAACGTCGACCGGCATCATGTCGGTGGCGTCTGTGTCCTTGGCCCGGATCATCTTGGCGTGCGTTGCAGCCTTTTCGATCAGGTCCGTGGTCATCACGTCTGCGGAAGACAGGTCAGCCTTGCCGGTTGCATCGCCACCAAAGAGGATGTGGGCGTTGTCTGGTGCTTGCAGTGCATTGGTTGCAAAGCCAGCATAGTCGGACGGCTCAATGAACTCTTCGTTCATGCCGCGCGCACCGGAGAGATACATGAAGTATGTCTCGTCGATGTACTGGGTCCAGTATTCGGCCAAGCGATCTTTGGCGATCTTGCGCATGTCGTGCAGCGTGCGCTTGCGGCTCATGCGGCCACCGGCAGATACAGGGTGGCGCATCTGGTCGATCACAACTTCATCAGAGAAGAACTTGAGGTTTTCTTCCTTGCCCTTCACGCGCGCATCGCCAAACGTCGGGCGTTGCTTGAGCTTCACGGACAAATCGAAGGAAACGCGATCACCCGCGTCGGACGAAAGGTCCATTTTCTCTTCAATGATGTTATTTTCGCCCTTACCCACGAACTTCTTCGTGAAGTAGGAATTGCGGTTCACTTGGGTGGCGAGTGTTGCCGCCCAACGCTTTACCGCGCTGGGGTGTCCCCATGGTAGGATGGTCTGTGTCATGGTCAGTCCTCATCGACTTAAAAAGCGAGGCGGACTTCCATGCCCTGGTTGAAACGGCTCCCAGCCGTCAATGTGCATTTAATACCACATGTTGTGGTCGTTTGCCAAGATAGTCTATATCTTGTGTTTTTCTTGTTGCGATTGGGCCGATGGCACCCGCGCGATGTTGATTTCACGCGGGGCATCAATCCCGACTGTCAGGCGTCCACGCGATGCGTCGTCCTTGACCACAAGCAGGATCTGGTCCCCTATTTTGAGGCTGTCACCGGCCTTGAGCTTGAGTGTGAGCATCGCGCGGTCCCCTTATACGTCCATGCTGGCGAAGGCTTCCGCCTCTTCTGGCGACATGCTGCCCAGGATGCGTTCGTATTCGGCGGCGTCGGCGTTCTCCAACCGCTGTGCGATAGATGAATACTTGCCATCCGAGACGGAAACTGCAGCGGCGTTGGGCACGTTTGCCAGTGTACGTGGTGCCTTGTCGCCCGGGCGGGCCCGCTTCTTGGGTGTTTCCTGCTGCGTATCGGTTGGCGCTTCTTCCGTCTTGCGTGCGGATTTTGGCGCTGGCACCGTGACACCCAGCACGTCGGCTTCTGCTGCGTAGAGCTTGTGGGCTGCTTCGAGCATCTGGCGGTGCGTCATGTGCTGATACTGGGGGCTTCCGGTCACGGCGCGCACGTGGCGATCGTAGGCCTCGGCGTGCTCTGGTGTGGCCAGATCGGGGTTTTCACCAAAATAGCCCTTCGCGGTGTTGATGAACGACGTGTAGACTGCTTGTTCTTGCGATTCCGCGACTGCGCGGCGCGAAACGGCTTGTTTTGTCGCGTCATCCGTCTCTTTCAACTTGGACAGATACTCTTCGCGCGTCAGGTCGCCGTCTTCCCATGCGTCAAAGGCTGCTACCTTGGCGGCTTCGAGGGCTTCGATCTCGGCGTCGATGGATGCAATGTCAGTGCCTTGTGTGCCGGTGATTTCAGCGGCATCGTCTGCGGCGTCGTCGTCGCTGGCTTCCTGAGCTGCGGGTTCGCCTTGATCGTCCCCTTTGTCAGCCGCATCCGCATCGTCCTCCTGCGCTGTGTCGTCACCGTCCTCGTCGTCAAACAGGGCTGCGCGCTCTTCATCGCTCAGAAGGCGCAGATCCTCTTCGGACCAGTCGTCGTCACCTGCGGGCTCTTCGGCCTGTGGTGCGGCGTCATCGGCGGCCTTCGCTTCTTCTTCGGTTTGGCTTGCATCGACCGTTTGCGCGGTGTCTTCGATGTCTGCCTCGATCTTCGTTTGGTTCTCAGTTGGCATGGGGTTCCCTCCTTGTGCCGATGGTGGGCCTGAAATCAGGCGTGAGATGTCAGTGTCTCACTGCAAGAATTTGCAGTGACGTCACTCCTTGGATGCGGTGAAGGCGGCGGCGGCTTGGGCATGCACCCATCCGTCGCGCCAGTTGGCGTGATCCCAAGGCCAATCCTCGGGATCGTTGGTCTTTTTGTCGGGGTCGTGCGGGTTTGCTGTGACCGGCTGCCCTGCTTTGAAGGCGGCCTGACCTTGCCAGAACGGGGTATTGCACTTGCTGTCCGACATCAGATGACTTCCCCGTCCATTGGCATTGCCTGCTGGGGTTGCTGCTGCTGGGCCTCGGCCATCGCTTGTTCTTCGGCTGCGATGGCCTGCTCTTGCTCTGCCATAGCCTGCTGCTCCGCCTGTGCGGCCGCGCGCGCCTCGTCCTGCGGCGACTGATAGCCAGACCGGTTCAGCACATTGTCCACGACAGGCATGGCGGGCTGTGAGGCCAGCATTTGCAGGGCCAGCTCAAGCGCATCTTTCTGCGTCTTGATGTTCTCCCCAGGCATGCCTTTGAGCACCTTGAGGGCGTCTGCCTTGGCTTTCTCGGCGCGGGCCATCTTTTCGGCGGCCTCGCCTTCCAGCTTGGCAAGGTTGGCTTGTGCCGCCCTGCCCTGCATTTCCTGCGATGCAAGTTTTGCCTGTTCGCGCTTTTCGCGCTCTGGATCAGGCGCGTTTGGATCGGCGTCGGGGTCTTCCATGCCTGTGATCTGGCGAATGCGGTTTACCACCTCGTCGCCGCTTGGCAGGTCCATCATTTCGACAATGAGGTCGAGAAGAACCATCACAATATCGGGCGCAACTGGGCCAACCTGTGTCAGAAGCTCCATGAACTGCTGCACCGCGGCTTGGCGCAGGCTGGCATTCCATGCGTCCTCGCTGATGATGTAATCGGCCTTGGACTGCACGATGTCATTCTCGGGCATGCCGTCGTTGACTGTGACCCAATCGGGTGAGCCCCGCCGGTTAGTGATCCGGAACTGCTTTTCCTCCGTCATGAACTGCTCAATCAGGCTGAGGGTCTTTTCCCCGTGGATCTGACGGGCGTAGCGCAGGTTATCGAAGATCGCGGCAGTGGACATTGCGCCCTGCTCTTGGCGCGCGTTAATTGCCCTGCCTGATGTGGCGTTGGTGGTTCGCCCCATGCTTTCGTCAGTGATGCCTGATAGCGTCTGCACCATGGACATAGACAGGTTCATGATGTCGATATGCGCGGATGCCAGATCACGGTCGGCGTTCAGCTCCAGCCGCTTTCCCGGGTTTGCGACGATGATCGCGTCAGGTCGTCCGACCTCTTCCTCGAACTCGTCCATGTCATCGACGGCGCCCTTGTCCATGATGACTTTGTTGCTGTTGATGATCGCCAGCGCCTTGGACAGACGCTTGTTGATGTCCTTTTGCGCGCTGATCATGCCGCGAATGATGCCGTATGGCGTGCTGTCTTTGGCCTTGCGGTATCCCCAGATCGGCGTGAACGGGTATTTGTTGTGTCGATACGGGCTTGGCGACATCCAAAGCACGCCGGTCAGCGTCATAACCATCACGTAGACACGCTGTGTCAGGCGCGGGCGGACTTCTGCCATGCCGCTGCTTACGGATACTTGGTGGCCAAGGCTTTCAGGGTCGTAAATCTCGCCCGTGAACTCTCCGCCTGCCATGCGCTGTTCCATGGTGGGGATTTTGAACCATGCTTCGATCAGGCGCACACGGTCGCGGGTATAGCTGCCGTGCTCGATGCTGTTGTACTGCTGTGCGGCCTGTTCTGAGGCGTATTCTTGGCTGTCCATGGGTTCATCGCCATGACGGTCAAGGAAAGCGCCCCATTCGGCGTGGCTGGATGTGCTGGCCTCCACGATTCCCTTGCGATCTGGGAACATGGCGCACGCGGTATCGACATCGACCCACTTGGTGCGGAAGATGAAGCGCGCGTCTGACAGGTCTTGTTCGCTTGCGGCGGTGTCGTAGATGATGTTGCGCCAGCTCTCGTAGCGCTCATAGACCGGCTCGCCCTCGGTGTCGTCCTGAATGCCGCTTTCGATCCATCCGATGCCGACCTTGGTGGCGTCTGCGAATGAGCGTGAGATATGGAACTCGGTCTTGTTCACGTCTCCCAGATACTTGAGCAGGTGGCTTTTCTTCTCCGCGCTGGCCAATGCCTGCTTGTTGCGTGGCAGGATCTTGTAGTCTGTGCGCGTGCGGCGCTCTGTGCCCAGCACCCAGTTGATGCTTTGGGCAATGACGTTGTAGGTCAGCGGCTCTTGTCCGCGCTTCTCAAGGATCGCCAGTGCCTCTTGTTCCCACTGGTCGTGGTCATAGAAGGCTTCATCCTTCTCCATGAGGCGGCGTGACGGGCCCTGCACTTCCAACTCGCGCAGGTAGTGGCCGATCATGCGGTCGTGCAGCTCTTTGGCAAAGCCACTGTCTATGTCCGAGCGCACGGCCTTTGGCACATCGCCCAGCAATGACGATGACGGGACTTTCACGCGGTCTTCTGGCCGCTGGTTGGGTTTGACCTTGGTTTCGATCTGGTTTGGCGGGTTATCCATGATCACGGACCTCTTTGTGCGTCTCTGCGCCTGTGGTGTTGTTGGTGATGATCACGTCGGCCACGACTTCATGGTGGTCGCGCGGGCGCGGTGGCGTGCTCAAAAGGTCGCCAAGATGGTCGCGCACGATGCCCAGTATCTTGGTGATGTTGTTGAGGTTGTTCGGGTTGAACCCAAGGTTCGCGCAGAAGAGTGCTGCGTTGATCACGATGTCGCCTTCGTCGCCGGTCTCTTCGGCCCATGCGAAAGCGCGGGACAGCGGGATGACGCAGGGGACGATGCGGTCATGGCTGATCTTGTCCACGCGCGGCGTCAGGACCATGGCCGCTTCGCCGCTGTTCTGGTTCCAAGTGAGGAAGACCAGGACATCGCCGCGCTTGTAGACCGCATGCGAGATGCGCAGGTCATAGGGTGCCTTGTACTCGGCGGCGTCATTGTCGATCGTTGTTGTGTGTGCGTTCATACCCACATGCCTCCTGCTGGACGGTTGCGACGTCGCGGTCGCGTTGGGCCGCTGATGATGGATGGATCGTAGCCTTGGGCCCACTGGCGCAATGCGTCGGCTGCTTCGGAATGGCCTTCGAGCTTCTCTGGCTCATGGCTCCAGACGCCCAGTCGGGCGTTCCATTTCTTGCGGTAGAGCGAAAGGTGTTCGAGACCCTCGCGGCACCCCTCTTCATCGAACCAAGCCTCTTGAAACTTGCCCCGCATGAGGTCGATGCCGTGTTGGATGGTCTGGACGCGCGGGACGATGGTGAACGTCCAGTCTGGGGCAAGCTCGCGGAGCATTTCGACAGGTGCGCCGACCTTATGCGCCATCTGACGTGTCTGATCCGCGTCATGCGGGAGGTGATGGACACCGAAGACCCAGCCGGTTTCGCGCATGATGTTGACGTAGTGGGCGTATCCCTCGCCCCAGCCCTCGATGTAGCGCAGGAATCGGTGCTGCGTGCCAACCTGCTGCATCAACCATATGCCTGTGCCATCTCCGGCGCCGATGTCCCAGAATGTGTGGACAAGGCTCTGTGTGACCGGCTGGATGCGGGTTATGCGGCCTTCGATGCGTGCGCGGGCCAGCTGCGGGGCAAGGAATGTGCCTTCGGTAGACTTCTGCCAGCATTCATCGCTGGTGGATGGCATTTCCTGCCACATTTTCTCGCCGTCACCGGCAAAGTCGTTCTCGCGCTTGGACACATACCATGCGCGCTGTGGTAATGTGATCTTGCAGCCTGCGTTGGCCTCGATCTCGTCAAAATACTGGTGATCGACTGGCGCAACGGGAACGACGTCAGGGTTGGCCGTGTATCCGGGATCGCGCCACCATGGGAAGAAGTGAAACTTCCATTCGCTTTTGGCCAGCTTTTCGCCACCCTTGCTTTGCGCGATGGCTTCGGCTCGTGTGGCCATGTTGTAGAACTCGCCGGATCGGCCCTCGGCTGTGCTTTCAATGATTGCGATGCCTGTCTTCGGCACGGCTGGCAGCGAGCCTGTGACGATCTCCTTGGCCTTCTCTGGGAACTTGGCCCCGAGCTTCCCCAGCTCCGATACGTGCAGCCTGTGGATCGTGCCTGATCGCATTGACGTGGCCACGCGGATCGCGCTGTTGTTGTGATCAAAGTGCAGTGTGGATGCTGTCTCGGACTTGATCGGGAACTTGGCGCGGATCGCGTCAGGCAGGTTGTGATAGGCAAACCGTACCTTGTCGCGGAAGATCACTGTGGCGTCGTCAAGCGTGTGGGCGATGATACCAACACGTTGATCGGCCACGAATAGAGCATGATCGAGCCAAAGAATTGCAATGACCGTAGTGAAGCCCAATTGGCGGGCTTTAAGGATAATGTTGCGGTAGTGCATGTTCTCGATGAACTGCGCCTGCGCTGAATTGGGGATAAACGGCATGACCGCACCGGCGTCGTCTACGTCGTCATCGGCCTTGGTCATGATCTTGTAGAGCTTGCCCGAGAAGATGCGCCATCTCCACGACTTGAGAGCAAGGTGCAGCTCTGCCTCCGTCTGCGGCACAAACGTCTCGTCGATGTCGTCGAGCTCAGGGAATGTGGCGCGGGCGTTCATCAATCATCTGTCTCGCGCGTAGAAACAGGCGTTGGCTGCGCGCCCTTGATTGCCTCAAGAAACTCACTGATGCTGTCAGCCGTCTGCTGTGCGGCCTGATCCTGCGCATAGAGCGCAAGGTTCTTTGCCAGCTTGTCCAGTGCGCTGTTCTTGTCCCAGAACTTGATCTTGTGAACGTACTCGACCTCGCGTTCGCCTGATTGGTCTTCCGTGGTCAGGTGCTTGGTGACGACCTCTACGGACGCAACGGCAGCTGCTGTGGCGTCATCAAGGTCTGTGACGTGCAGCAATCCGCCATTAGGTCCGAAGAGCTTGCGAATGTCAGACGTGCCAACACGGGCCAATTCTTGCAGCACACGCGAGGCTTCGATCTGGGTGGCTTCGACTGCTGGGGCTGTCAGCTCTGCGACGCGAGCAACAATGTTATCATTTGTGTTCAGGCGTGATGCGTTGTGCCGGTTTGGTTTGTAACCGGCTGCTTTGTACGCAGCGTCCGCAGACAAGCCTTTGGCGATGCCCTGTGCGAATGCTTCATGCTTGATGTTCTTTAGGACGCCCATTCGCTGCCTCACATACCATATATTGCGCTTTTGCAGTCAATACCTGCACCAATATACTATATGTTGTGCCATTGCGAAAGGTTTACATACGGGCAAAGAAAAACCCGCCTCGCGGTTAAGCGGGCGGGTTCTACTCAAAACCTGTCATTTGGTGTCAGCCTGGTTTCAATTCCCGAACCGGTGCGGGGACGATTTCAAGCCCTTTGATGCCGTCAGGGCAAAGATGGTCGCGGTATGTTCCAATCACTTCCAGCGTCACCTCTGCCTGCGCACGATACATCAAGAAGCCAAATTGGGCCGCTCCGGTCCACATGGGACAATTGCCGTCCATGCGGCATAGCGTGTCATAGTCACCAAAGCGATTGTAGGTGCGGCGGATCATGAAGAGCTGCGTCATGTCGTTCTGGCTCATGCTGTTACATCTACCATGCCTGCGAGTGGCGAGAAGATCATCTGGGGCTCATGCGGTGTTTCGCAATGGTCGGGGCTGTCCCATGCCTCGATGAAGTCTGCCAGCCAGTTTACAATGCCGAAGTCGGCAAGCTCGTGATGCGTTGTCGCG
>NZ_DASYOK010000108.1:0-4142 GCF_036007805.1 Yoonia sp. | reverse complement strand
TCAGGGTCATAGAACACGCAGGCCTGCCCGGGCGAGACGCCTTGTTCGGCGACCAGCAATTCGACCTCGGCTTCCGTCTCGGAGATCGGGCGCAATACAGCGTCCGTCGGTGGACGGGTAGAGCGCACGCGCACCGCGATCTGGCGTTCTCCTATATCCATCAGGTTCCCGCCACCGATCCAGTTGATTTCGCGGATCGGTACGCGGCGGGTGGCCAACAGGTCCTTGGGCCCAACAACAACCTCTTTGCGTTCCACGTCAAGCTTGACCACATAAAGCGGATCGGCAAGCCCGCCGATCCCCAGACCACGCCGCTGGCCGATAGTGTAATGGATCACACCTTTGTGGGTGCCCAGCACGCGGCCTTCTGTATCCACAATATCACCCGGTGCCGCGGCACCGGGGCGCAGCTTCTCGATCACCGCCGCATAGTCACCATTGGGCACAAAGCAGATATCCTGACTGTCGGGTTTATCCGCCACGCTCAGCCCGTATTTGCCCGCCAGCGCGCGGGTCTCTTCCTTGGATGCATGATGGCCCAGCGGGAAGCGCAGGTAATCCAGCTGCTCTTGCGTGGTGGAAAAAAGGAAATAACTTTGGTCCTTGGTCGGATCCGCGGCGGAATGAAGCTCGGCCCCTTCAGCGCCCATTTTGCGCTGGATATAATGACCGGTCGCCATGCAATCTGCGTCCAGATCCTTGGCGGTTTCCAACAGGTCCTTGAACTTCACCCGCTCGTTGCAGCGGATACAGGGCACAGGGGTGGCACCGCCCAGATAGCTGTCGGCGAATTCGTCCATCACGGCTTCGCGGAAGGTGTTCTCGTAATCCAGCACGTAATGCGGGAAGCCCATTTCCTCAGCCACACGGCGCGCATCATGGATATCGCGGCCCGCGCAGCACGCACCTTTCTTGGCTAAAGCTGCCCCATGGTCATAAAGTTGCAGGGTCACACCCACCACATCATAGCCCTCTTCTGCCAGTTTCGCGGCCACGACAGAGCTGTCGACACCGCCGGACATGGCGACGACGACGCGCGTTTGCGCGGGCGGCTTGGCAAAGCCGAGCGAATTGAGCGGCGAATCAAGTGACATATGGGTGTTCCGGAAACTGCGTTTTCTTAGATAAATATAGGAAAATGCGATGCACTCTCAAGGCCCCCCTATACCACTCATTAAACCCTTCACCCGATATTTACCCTCGGAGTGACAAAAGGGGGTGCAAATATGTACATACGAAAAGTCGAAGGACCCAGATCGGTGACCTTGCCTGATGGAACAATCATGACGCGGGCGGACCTGCCCAGTCAGAAAACAAGGCGCTGGGTTGCGTCTCGTAAGGCTGCTGTTGTGCGGGCTGTCGGGGCGGGGCTCATCACGCGTCAAGAAGCGTTGGAAGCCTACGCGCTTTCAGAAGACGAGTTTTCGGAGTGGGAGACAGCCGTGGACCAGCACGGGGAGGCGGCGTTGAAGGCCACGGCATTACAACGTTATAGACAACCCTAGGTTGTTACTGGTAAAGGTACGGTGGGGGTAACGGCTAATTAACCTTTATTGGTTTAATTGAAGACTACCGAACTCATAGCGGAGAACTGCCATGCGAGTCTTGCTGGTTGAAGACGACCCCACAACGTCCAAAAGCATCGAACTGATGCTGACCCACGCCAATCTGAATGTCTACGCAACGGACATGGGGGAGGAAGGGATCGATCTGGCAAAGCTTTATGATTATGACCTGATTCTTCTCGACATCAATCTGCCCGATATGAACGGGCATGAGGTTTTACGCCAGCTTCGGTTGAGCCGCATTGATACGCCTATATTGATCCTCTCAGGGGACGATGGGACAGAAAGCAAGCTAAAAGGCTTTGGTTTTGGCGCAGATGACTATCTGACAAAACCCTTCCACCGCGAAGAACTCGTGGCGCGTATTCATGCAATTATCCGGCGATCCAAGGGACACGCGCAATCTATCATTAAGACAGGACAGATTGCCGTGAACCTTGATGCGAAAACGGTCGAGGTCGAAGGCAGCACCGTGCATCTGACGGGCAAAGAATATCAGATGCTCGAACTGCTGAGCCTGCGCAAGGGCACAACCCTGACGAAAGAGATGTTTTTGAACCATCTTTATGGCGGCATGGATGAACCTGAACTCAAGATCATTGATGTGTTCATCTGCAAACTACGCAAAAAGCTGAGCGAAGCCACCAGCGGTGACAACTATATCGAAACGGTTTGGGGGCGGGGTTATGTCTTGCGTGATCCGGACCCTGTGACGACCCATGCGCCGATCGCCATCGGGGCGTAGGACCCGCCCGCATCCAGCACTGGACGCCGCTGTGCAGCCCGCCTAATTATGACGTAACCCCCCATTGTGGGGCATCGTTGGGTGGGAGACCGGCATGGTTCAAGAGACAGCGCAACATGCGGACACAGGTGATACCCCCGTTGCGCAGCTCACCACAGCACAGGCGCGCGCCGAATTGGCGTGGCTGGCTGAACAGATTGCTGCGGCAAATACGGCCTATCACCGCGATGACGCACCCGAGATCAGTGATGCAGATTACGATGCGTTAAAACAACGAAACGCCGCAATTGAAGCGCATTTTCCATCACTCAAACGCACCGATAGTCCCAGCGATGTTGTTGGTGCCGAAATCGCCGAAGGGTTCGGGAAAGTCCGCCATGCGGTGCGGATGTTGTCCTTGGGCAATGCCTTTGCGGATGAGGAAGTGAGCGACTTTGACGGACGTATTCGAAAATACCTCGGATTAGATGCCGACACAGCCCTGCGCTATACCGCCGAGCCAAAGATTGACGGGCTGTCTCTGTCGCTTCGCTATGAAAACGGAGCGCTGGTGCAGGCCGCAACACGTGGCGATGGTGAAACCGGTGAAAACGTGACCGCCAACGCCCGCACAATTGCCGATATTCCGAGCAAGATTACCGACGCGCCCACCGTGCTCGAGGTGCGCGGTGAAGTCTATATGAGCCACGATGACTTTGCCGCACTCAACGCACGTCAGGCCGAGAGTGGCGGCAAGAAATTCGCCAATCCGCGCAACGCCGCCGCCGGATCATTGCGGCAACTGGACGCCGAAATCACAAAATCGCGCCCCTTGCGTTTCTTTGCCTACGCATGGGGTGAACTCTCGGCGCCTTTGGCGGACACGCAATCTGATGCAATCGCAAAACTGGCGTCTTTCGGTTTTGTCACCAACCCTTTGACGCGCATCTGCGACAGTCCCGACGCGTTGTTGCAACACTACAAAACGATCGAGGTGCTGCGCGCAACGCTCGGTTATGACATCGACGGCGTGGTTTATAAGGTCGATGACCTCGCGCTGCAAAAACGCCTTGGTTTCCGCTCAACGACCCCACGCTGGGCGATTGCGCATAAATTCCCCGCCGAACTCGCGTGGACAAGACTGGAAGCCATCGACATCCAGGTGGGCCGCACCGGCGCCTTGTCACCCGTTGCGCGATTGCAACCGGTCACCGTCGGTGGTGTGGTGGTCTCAAACGCCACGCTGCACAATGAAGACTACATCGCAGGGCGTGACGGGAACGGCGCACCTATTCGCGAAGGCCGCGATATCCGCGTGGGTGACTGGGTTCAGGTCTACCGCGCCGGTGACGTGATCCCGAAAATCAGCGACGTGGATCTGTCCCGCCGCCCTGAAGATGCGGTACCCTATGTGATGCCGAAAACCTGTCCCGAATGCGGATCAGATGCGATCCGCGAAGAGGGCGACGCTGTACGCCGTTGCACTGGTGGCATCATCTGCCCTGCGCAAGCCGTGGAAAAGCTGAAACATTTCGTCTCACGCGCGGCCTTTGACATTGAAGGCTTGGGTGCCAAGCAGGTTGAGCAGTTCTACGCGGACGGCTGGATCACCACACCCGCCGATATTTTCGCTCTGCGGGCGCGCTATGGCACGGGTATGCAACAGCTCAAGAACCGCGAGGGTTGGGGCGAAAAAAGCGCGAGCAATCTCCTTGATGCCATTGACGAGAAACGCGAAATTCCGCTCGCGCGCGTGATCTTCTCGCTCGGGATCCGCCATGTGGGCGAAAACAGCGCGGCCCTTTTGGCCAACCACTACGCGTCTTGGGATGCGTTCGAGCAGGCCATGACCA
>NZ_DASYOK010000107.1:0-3001 GCF_036007805.1 Yoonia sp. | reverse complement strand
TCCGCAACCTCCAGCATCGTTGGCGTGAGGTTCGAGCCTGCGATCCGGAAGCGTTCATCATCAAAGCTGACCGCACCGGCCTCGACACCTTCGGCATCCGCAAGAAAAGCGGTAAAGCCCTCAAGCATCACATCAACCGCTGCCAGTGTTGCTGTATTCTGCACGGTAACCGACCGCGACCCGCCCGTTCCACCACCAGTGGGAATACGGTCACTATCGCCTTGCACGACAGTAATCTGGCCCGCAGGAATACCGGTCTGGTCCGACAGGAATTGCGCATAGACTGTTTCATGGCCCTGCCCGTTGGACTGGGTGCCGACATAGATCGTGGCACCCTCGGGCGTAAATTCTACGGCAGTTGTCTCGGACGGATTTCCAAGGATGCTTTCGATATAGTAGCAAAGCCCCTGCCCTCGCAGTTTGCCAGATTTTGCCGATGCTGCCTTGCGCATAGCATAGCCTGCGCGGTCGGCTTCGCGGTCTGCACTGGCCAGAACCATCGCGAAATCACCCACGTCATAGGTCACCCCTGAAACGGTGGTGTAAGGAAAATTGGCAGGTGTGATGAAGTTCTTTTCGCGCAATGTCCAAGGATCAACGCCCAACTGTCTTGCGGCCTCATCCACAATGCGTTCGAGTACGAAAATCGCCTCGGGCCGTCCAGCGCCGCGATAGGCGTCAACGGGGGTCGTATTGGTATAGACCCCCCGCGTGCGCATGTAGGCCGTCTGGACGTCATAGGTGCCCATCAGAACTTTGGCAAAGAGCTCGGTCTGGATATTTTGCGCGAACTGCGAATTATACGCACCCATATTTGCAATCGTATCAAGCTGATACGCCGTGATGCGATAGTTATCATCAAAGGCAAGTGTTGCCGTCGAGGTCAGATCACGACCGGCATTGTCCGATAACATCGCCTCGCCCCTGTCGGACATCCAGCGCACGGGGCGGCCCAGGACGCGGGCGGCATGGGCGACACAAAACGGCTCGGGGTAGCGCATTGCCTTCATCCCGAAACCGCCGCCCACATCGGGCGTTGTCACACGGATATCGGCAGGATCAAGATTGAAGTGGCGTGCCAGATCGACCTTGGGCACCCAAACCCCTTGCCCGTTCAGCGCCACATGCAAACGGCCGTCAGCGACCTCGGCATAGCATCCGCGCGGCTCGAGCGAATTGGCAATGATGCGGTTGTCCATCACGTCGACGGTGACGACATGCGCGGCCTCTTGGATGCGGGCCTGTGTAGCGGCTGCATCGCCAAGCTCCCAGTCAAACGCCAGATTTTTGGGCGCTTCCGCATGGATTGCTTCACCCCCAACCGTCAAAGCGACATGCACCGGCAGATCATCAATTTCCACGAGGATCACCTCGGCGGCGTCTTTGGCGGCTGATAAGGTGTCAGCGACGATCATGACAATGGCCTCGCCCACATGTCGCACACGGCCCCGCGCGAGCAGCGGGCGCTCGGGCGCTGCACCCCGCGATCCATCACGGTTCTTCACAGTTGACCCAGCCAATCCCAAAATCACGCCGGCCGCCGCAAGATCATCGGCGGTCACAACCAGATGGACGCCAGGCATTGCGCGCGCTTCATCGACATCAAGCGTGGTGATCTCGCCATGGGCGGTTGTGGCGCGCAGGAAGTATGCGAATAGCGCATCCGCTGGCGCGACATCATCAATGTAGCGACCATGGCCGGTCAAAAACCGCTGGTCCTCGACCCGTCTCACCGATTGGCTCTTGCCGAATTTTTCCATTGCTGCACCTCGCTTGCTTGACGCAGACCCTAGCGGTGGATCGGTCCAAGTCCAGCGGCAACACTGAAAAGCCGTTTTTCATCAGCTAAGGTGGGTTTAAACCCACCTTACCCTTCCCCTCACCGTATCGGCGGGTTATTTGCGCAGCAAACACAGCAAGGACCAAACCGATGCCGATGGAAAAGACATTCGACGCCAAGACAGCAGAACCCCGGCTTTACAAAATGTGGGAAGATGCAGGCGCTTTCAAAGCAGGCGCCAATGCCAGCCGCGATGAAACCTTTTGCATCATGTTGCCGCCCCCCAATGTGACGGGCCACCTGCACGTCGGACACGCCTTTAACCATACCATCATGGACATGCTGACCCGCTGGAAGCGGATGCAGGGCTACGACACGCTCTGGCAACCGGGGCTGGATCATGCGGGTATCGCCACGCAATTGATGGTGGAAAAAGACCTTGCGGCAAAAGGCCTGCCAAAGCGCACCGAGATGGGGCGCGAGAAATTCCTCGAGAAAGTCTGGGAATGGAAGGCGGCCAACGGCGGGCAGATCGAACAACAAGCGCGGCGCTTGGGCGACAGCATGGACTGGTCCCGTTCGGCCTTTACCATGTCCGGTGCTGAAAGCGCACCAGCAACGGAAAAACCCGGCAATTTCCACGACGCCGTGCTCAAGGTCTTTGTCGAGATGTACGGGCAAGGCCTGATCTATCGCGGCAAGCGTCTGGTCAACTGGGACCCGCATTTCGAGACCGCGATTTCCGACCTTGAGGTCGAGAATATCGAGGTCGACGGCCATATGTGGCACTTCAAATACCCGCTGGCCGGTGGCGAGACCTATGAATACGTCGAGAAGGACGAAGACGGCAACGTGACCCTGCGCGAAACGCGGGATTACATTTCCATCGCCACGACCCGCCCTGAAACCATGCTGGGCGACGGGGCTGTGGCCGTTCACAAGGATGACGAACGCTATGCGCCCATCGTCGGCAAGCTGTGCGAAATCCCTGTTGGGCCGAAAGAGCAACGCCGCCTGATCCCGATCATCACGGACCCCTACCCCGACATGACTTTTGGCTCGGGTGCTGTGAAAATCACCGGCGCGCATGACTTCAACGACTATGAGGTCGCCAAGCGCGGCAACATCCCGATGTATTCGCTGATGGATACCAAGGGAAACATGCGCGCAGACGGCAAGCCCTACGCCGAAGAGGCCGCGATTGCCCAAGCCATCGCCAAT
>NZ_DASYOK010000106.1:0-1900 GCF_036007805.1 Yoonia sp. | reverse complement strand
TGACCTTTGCGCTGATCCTGCAGGCCCGTGGGTTGTCGCTCTTTTCCGCTGATCTTTTGACCGCTTTCAATCAGGACAAGCAGATCAATGTGAACCGTGAGGGCGTGGGTGCGACGCTTGCGGGGATCAAGATGCTGTTTGTCGTGCCCAAATGCGCCTTTGTGTTGCTTCTGGCGCAGGGACTGGTGCTGCGTGCGCCGTGGCTCATGTTGCAGGCAGGTGTTCTGGCGCTTTTGCTGGTGATGATTGCGCTGGTCTCAGGGGACCGGTTCGAGCTTGTGGAACTCTTGGTTTTTGCCTGTGCCACCTATCTGATTGTGGGGGGCGCGACAGGGCTGCGGTCGGTCCTATGGATGATGGCGGGGGCGGCGGGTGTGTTCGGCATGGCCGCCTATATGACCGCCCTGCGCGGTGTGGATGCGGGCCTGCTGGAGCAGGTTGTCAGATCAACCTATTTTCTGGATATCAACGCCGCCGTGATGGTCACCGATCAGGTCAGGCCGGACACCTATTTGCTGGGCGAAAGCTATGGCTGGTGGACCTTCGGCTGGGTGCCCCGTGCGCTTTGGCTGGACAAGCCTGCGATTGATTTGGGCGTCTTTTTCAAACGCGATGTCATGGACGTTGCGACGGGCGGCGCATTCAACGTCACTGGTCCCGGTGAGGCGTTCATGAATTTCGGCTGGGCAGGGGCCTTTGTCGGGTTTGTGCTGGGCTGGGTATACCGGCGCGCCGAGGTGGTCTTGCTTGCACCGCGTCACTGCCTGCGCCTTGGCACGTTCTATCTCTACCCCTTGCTGCTTTACCCTTTCGTGCAGGCCACGCTGCATTCATCATTCAGCGGATTTATCGTTGCTGCGGTTGTACAGGCCGTGCTGATCATGGCGATGATTATGGTCTTCGTGCCGCGTTTGCGCGCGCGCCCTGTCAGGTACGCGGGGGTGGCGCATGTTTAGGGTGATGTTCTGGGTCTTGCGCATCGCGGCCGCTTTGACGCGCCGCGCGGGCGCTGTGCTGGCGACACGGCTGCACCGTGCCAGCCTTGCGAAAACGGGTGCCGGAACGCGGTTTCAGGCGGGGGTCCGGTTTGACAGCCCCGCGCAGGTTGAACTGGGTGCGGACTGCTATTTCTGGCGCGGTGTCGGGGTGTCGGGCAGGGGCGCGCATGCCGGCCTGCGGGTCGGGGACCGCGTGCAGGTCAACCAGTGTGCCCATCTGGACATGGAGGGTGGGCTGACCATCCACGACGATGTTCTGGTGTCCGAGCACGCCCTGATTTTCACCCATGATCACGGGCTTGATCCCCATAGTGCCGCCCGCCCTGCGCCCAAGGTCATTGGCGCGGGGGTCTGGATCGGTGCGCGCGCGGTGATCCTGCCGTCCTGTGCGCAGATCGGTGCGCATGCGGTCATCGGTGCCGGTGCGATTGTCACCCGTGACGTGCCGGCAGGCGCAATTGTGGCGGGTAATCCGGCGCGCATCATTGGCCATCGCAGCACCAAGGAGGTTGCCGCATGAAGATTTTGCATATTGTTCCCGCGTTCTATCCTGCGACCTATTGGGGCGGTCCGATCTGGTCCACCAAGGCGATTTGTGACGGGGTTTCCGCCTTGGATGGTGTCCAGTTGCGGGTCCTGACAGGCGATGCGGCAGGCCCTGCCATTGCGGATCGGGTGGTGCCAGTGCCGCTTGCTTATCCTGTGCATTATGCGCGGCGCATGGCGGGACATTGTATTGCGCCGGGGCTCTTGGCGCGGATGCCTGCGGCGATCCACTGGGCGGATGTCGTGCATGTGACAGGCACCTACAACATGCCGACTTTGCCAGCCTTTGTGCTGGCCCGCGCAATGGGCAAGCCTGTGGTCTGGTCGCCCCGTGGCGGATTGCAGGCCACTGCGGA
>NZ_DASYOK010000105.1:0-2398 GCF_036007805.1 Yoonia sp. | reverse complement strand
GGCTTTGCCAAGGCGGACAAGATCATCGAACGCAGCTTCAAAACCGCCGCGACCCACCAAGGCTATATCGAACCGCAGGCCTGCATGGCGAGCCTTGGTAATGATGGCCGTGGCGAGGTCTGGTGCTGCACCCAAGGTCAGTACATGGTGCGCGCAAATTGTGCCGCAGTTCTGGGCGTGGAAGAGAGCCAGCTGCGCATCACTGCATCCGAAATCGGCGGTGGTTTTGGCGGCAAGACATCGACCTTTATTGAACCTGTGGCGCTCGCGCTGTCGCGCAAGTCGGGCAAACCCGTCAAGATCGTGATGACCCGCGATGAGGTGCTGAAGGCAACGGGGCCGACGATTTCGTCGTCCATGGATATCAAGATCGGTATGACCAAAGACGGCCGCATTACCGCCGCGCTGGGCGAGTTGCGTTATTCGGGCGGGGCCTATCCCAACTTCACCGTTGAAATGGGCGCACAGGCCGCCTTTGCCGCCTACGATCTGGAAGCGGTCGAAACCATCGGCTGGAACGCCATGACCAACCGTCCCAAGGAAATCCCCTACCGCGCCCCCGGTGCGCCCACAGCGATCTATGCGGTGGAAAGCGTGGTGGACGAGCTTTGTCAGGAACTGGGCCTTGATCCGCTGGATGTGCGCCTGATGAATGCTGCGCGCAAAGGCACTCTGTCGTCCTACGGGCCGACCTTCAACGAAATCGGGCTTGTCGCAACACTGGAAGCGGCGAAAGCGCATCCGCACTACAGCGCACCGCTTGGCCCGAACCAGGGGCGCGGGCTGTCCTGTGGTTTCTGGTTCAACTTCGGTGGCAATACCTGTGTGTCGCTGAACATCAACGACGATGGCACCGTAGGTGTAGTCGAAGGCAACCCCGATATCGGCGGGTCCCGCGCTTCAATTTCGATGATGGCAGCCGAAGAACTGGGCGTGCCATACGATAAGGTGCGCACAGTGATCGCCGACACGTCGTCACTGGGGTTCAACGACATCACCGATGGCAGCCGCGTGACCTTTGCCGTGGGCCTTGCCACGATCGAGGCCGCACGCGCTGCGATCAAGGAAATGT
Organism: Yoonia sp.; assembly: GCF_036007805.1. Classification (GTDB taxonomy): domain Bacteria; phylum Pseudomonadota; class Alphaproteobacteria; order Rhodobacterales; family Rhodobacteraceae; genus Yoonia. The sequence goes on along the minus strand of NZ_DASYOK010000105.1, from coordinate 1,326 downwards.
GCCGCCGTGTGGCAAAAATCTGGGACATCGACGAAGACGCGGTGATCTGGGAAGACGGCGCTGCCAAACCGGCAGGGCCAAACGCGGGAACACATCCGCCCATGACCTTGGCCGAGATTGCCGCCATTGCAGGCAACACCGGCGGGCCCATCGCAGGCCACCACGAGGTCAACGCCGATGGTGCTGGCGTCAGCTTTGGTGTGCACCTGTGCGATACCGAGGTCGATCCCGAAACAGGCGCTGTCAAGATCCTGCGCTACACGGTGTTTCAGGACGCAGGCAAAGCGGTGCATCCCGATTATGTCGAAGGGCAGATGCAGGGCGGGGCCGTCCAAGGCATCGGCTGGGCGTTGAACGAGGAATACATCTATGGCGAGGACGGGCGTTTGCAGAACCCTGCTTTCCTTGACTACCGCATTCCTGTGGCTTCGGACCTGCCGCCCATCGAAACGGTGATCCTTGAAATCCCCAACCCAGGCCACCCCTACGGTGTGCGGGGCGTGGGCGAGACGCCGATCGTACCCCCCTTGGCCGCAATCGCGAATGCGGTCTCGCGGGCGGCAAACGTGCGGTTGACGGAATTACCGATGTCGCCGCCACGTGTGTTGAAGGCAATCACGGGCTAGGTGGCATGGTCCGCGTCAAACTCTGGGGGTCGCTGCGCAGCTTCGCGGATGGCGAGGAATGGGTCGAGGTGGAGGCCAGCAATTTCAAGGAATTGCTGGATCAGCTTGTGATCATACATCCCGGGCTTGCACCACAAATCAAACGGGGTGTGTCGCTGGCATTGGACGGGGTGATCTACCGCGAGGCATGGTTTACAAAAATCGGCCCTGAGAATGAGGTGATCTTGATGCCTTACATGGTGGGGGGCTGAATAGGCATGCATGCGCTGTTTTTTGAGGTGCGCCCCAAACCCGGACACCTCGCGCATTATTTCGATCATGTGGCGCTGTTGCGGCCGGTGCTGGCCAAGCACAGAGGCCTCGCGTTTCTGGATCGTTACGCCTCTCTGTCTGATACGGACGTGATCCTTTCCCACCAGCTTTGGGAGAGCGAAGACGCCATTATCGCATGGCGCAAAGATGCAACGCACCGGCGGTCGCAAACCGCTGGGCGGCAGGTGCATTTCACCGACTATCGTATTCGTGTGGGCGCGCGGGTTTTCCATTGGACGGGTGGCGAGGTAACACCTTTGGCGGCCTCTGATACCTCTCATGTCATAGCACTTTATGGAACGGCCCCCGTGGCGGACCCTGCCTTTAGCGGCTTCGAGAGCGTCAATCACAAGGGCCAGTTTATTGCATTGGCGACGGTCGATGGCGC
>NZ_DASYOK010000104.1:0-23400 GCF_036007805.1 Yoonia sp. | reverse complement strand
GAAGGTGCGGAAAGTGTTGTGATCATGAAGGTCGGGCGGCATCTGTCCAAGATCAGAGGCGTGATTGAAGCCCTCGGCCTGACCGAAGGTGCGGTTTATGTCGAGCGTGCGACACTCCCCGAAGAGGTCGTGTTGCCGCTGGCGGATGCCCCTGAGAAGGCACCATATTTTTCAATGATTTTGCTGACAAAAGGGGCCGATCCGTGGCTGTAAAACCCGTCGTTTTGGCGCTTTCGCGCTCTGGTGAGCCGACAGCCCACAAGGTCGCCGCCGTGCTTGGTGCCCAAGTCCATGGGCGCGAAGGCCGCGTTGATCAAGCGGATGCCTTTTTTGCAAATGCGCTGGATCATGCGCGCGATCTGTTTGCGGCGGGTGTGCCGATTGTGGGGGTTTGCGCCTCGGGTATTTTGATCCGTGCAGTGGCGCCGCTTTTGACCGACAAGACCATGGAACCGCCGGTGGTTTCCGTGTCAGATGATGGCGCGGTTGTCGTACCGCTGTTGGGCGGGCATCGTGGGGCCAACAAACTTTCGGCCACGATTGCAGAGGCTTTGGGTGCAGTGTCTGCTGTGACTACGGCGGGTGATGTGGCCCTCGGGATTGCCTTGGATGAGCCACCTGCGGGCTGGCGCTTGGTCAACCGGAGCGATGCGAAGGCTGCTATGGCGGGGCTGCTTGGGGGTGGTGGTGCGCAGGTGACTGGTGACGCGCCTTGGCTTGCCGATCTGCCAAAGGGCGACGGGCTGCGCCTGTCTTGTACCATGGCGCGGCAGAATGATCTGGGGGCGGACCATCTGCAATTTGCCCCCCAGCGGGTGGCTTTGGGTGTGGGTTGTGCGCGCAACTGTCCGCCTGCGGAATTGGCGGCATTGGTGCAGGGCGTGCTGCAAGAGGCAGGGATTGCGCCCGAGGCGGTGCATTCGGTCAATACGATCACGCTGAAAGGCGATGAGCCTGCGATCATCGCATTGGCAGGTGATCTGGGTGTGCCGATGCGGCTGTTTGAGGCGGAGACCTTGGAGGCCGAGACGCCGCGACTGGCGCATCCGTCCGACGTTGTGTTTGCCGAAGTCGGCACCCATGGCGTGGCCGAGGCCGCCGCACTGGCGCAGGCCGGTGCGCAGGGCGAATTTCTGGTGACCAAGCGCAAGACGGCCAATGCGACCTGTGCGCTTGTTGTGACGCCGGAGCCTGTGGTGGAACTGGCGGGCCGTGCGCGGGGTCGCTTGTCCGTCGTCGGCATCGGACCCGGTCAGGCAGCATGGCGCACGCCCGAGGTATCGCGATTGGTGGCGGAGGCCGAAGAGCTTGTGGGCTATGGGCTTTATATTGATTTGCTGGGGCCCTTGGCCGTGGGCAAGGCGCGATCGGATTTTCCTTTGGGTGGGGAAGAGGATCGCTGCCGCTATGCGCTCGAACAGGCAGGGCAGGGCAAGAACGTGGCGCTGGTTTGTTCCGGTGATGCAGGTATTTATGCGATGGCGGCGCTGGTATTCGAGCTGTTGGATCGCGGACCCGACCAGATGGGTGTGTCCGATGCGGCGCGCCGTGTCGAGGTTGTTTGCTCGCCCGGTGTGAGTGCCTTGCAGGGGGCGGCAGCGCGCGCCGGTGCACCTTTGGGCCATGATTTCTGTGCGATATCATTGTCGGATTTGCTGACGCCGCGTGAGGATATTGTGAAGCGACTGAAAGCCGCTGCGATGGGCGATTTCGTGATCGCTTTCTATAATCCGGTGTCGATGCGCCGACGGACTCTCTTGGCAGAGGCGCGGGAGATCCTGTTGCAGCATCGCCCGCCAGAGACGCCGGTGATGCTGGCTTCGTCCTTGGGGCGGCCAGAGGAGCATGTGCGCTATCGCCGTCTGGATGAGTTGCAGGTGGATGAGGTGGATATGTTGACGGTGGTTCTAGTGGGGTCGTCGCATTCGCGTCTGGCCCAGTTAGGGGAAGGGCCGCGGATGTACACACCGCGCGGGTATGCGCGTAAGATTGACGGGGATCTGGCAGGATGACGCTTTTTGGCTGGCGCCAAATACGCCCCACCCGCCATCCCGATGCGCGCCGCGCGGAAGTTTGATTGGACATGGAAAGATGAGGGGCGTGCGATGACCGTATATTTTATTGGTGCAGGACCGGGTGATCCTGAGTTGCTGACACTGAAGGCGGCACGGATCATCGGGGAATGCCCTGTGTGTCTTTATGCAGGATCGTTGGTGCCTGCCGAGGTGGTTGCCTGTGCGCCCGACGATGCCTTGGTAATGGACACCGCGCCTATGACTTTGGATGACACCCACGGCGTGATCCTCGAAGCGCATGCCAAGGGCCAGAATGTGGCGCGTGTGCATTCGGGCGATCCGTCGCTTTATGGTGCGATTGCCGAGCAGATCCGCCGGCTGAAGGCAGATGGGATTGATTATCAGATTATCCCCGGTGTGCCTGCTTATGCGGCTGCGGCTGCTGCCTTGGGCACGGAATTGACTGTGCCGGAAGTGGCGCAATCCATTATCCTGACCCGCATGTCGATGAAATCGACGGGCATGCCTGCGGGTGAAACGCTTGAAAATTTTGCCCGTTCGGGTGCGACGCTCGCGATCCATCTTGGCATTCGGGCCTTGCGCGAAATCGAGCGGCAATTGGTTCCGTTTTATGGCGCTGACTGTCCGGTTGCGGTGATTTACCGTGTGGGTTGGCCTGATCAGATGATTATTCGTGGTACGTTGACGGATGTGCGCGAAAAGGTGCGCGCAGCCAAGATCACACGGACCGCACTGATTCTTGTTGGACCCGCATTGTCTGATTCGCACGGCTTTCCGGACTCAGCGCTCTATGATGCGGCCAAGCCACATGTGTTGCGACCGCGTGTGAAGGCCTGAAATTCAGGGCTTTCTGCGCTGCGGCGGATTTTGTCATTTGAATTTTAACTTTATGGGGTCATCTTCGGACATGTCTGGAGGGACTTGTTATGTTTACGTTTTTGCCTGATGCGGTTCGTCAGGGACTTGAAGAGGCGCGCAAAGCTGCATTGAAGCGCAAGGATCGGTTGTCAGTGCAGGATGGCGACGAAAGCTACCGGATCCGCAGGTTTTGGGATGGTGGCTTTGCCTTGGATCTTGAAGGGTCCGAGCGGTTGCGCGGGCATGTCGATATCTATGACGGACCAAAGCATCTTTACACCTGTCTGGTCGTGTCTTCTGTCGATGAAGAAAACGAAAGGGTGTTCGAGTTCAAATGGGCCACGCCCGTTGCCTCGGGCCCCGCCGCCGATTTTGTGCGGCCTGATTTTGTTCCGGCCGGTCTGATCGGGCGTTAACGCTACTGCAGGTCTGCGAAAGCGGCCTGCATCCGACGCACGGCCTCTTCGACATTGGCCGTTTGCGTGGCAAGGTTGAAGCGCATGAAGGTTTCACCGCCCGTGCCGAACGTCGGCCCTTGGGACACGGCGATTTTGGCTGTGTCCCTGATACGCGCTGAGACCTCTTCATGGCTCATGCCGGTGTCCTCGAAACTGACCCAACCCAAATAGGTGGATTGCAGCGGCATTGACCACACCCCCGGGATTGCATTGATCCCTGCATCGAAAATCTCGCGGTTCTTTTGCAAATGGTCGATCTGCGCATCGGCCCATGCCGCACCTTCCACAGAATATGCGGCAGCGATCATGGTTAAGCCAAGTGCGGAAGGGTTGTAGTCGAGCATCGCAAGCCGCTTTTGCATGGCACTACGCAAGGTTGGATCAGGAATGATCATGTTGCCTGTGCGCTGGCCCGCAATGTTGAACGTTTTCGATGCCGCAGTCAGATAGACTGTGTTGTCTGTATCTTCGGGCGCGGCAATGGCCGTTGGCACAAAGGTATGTCCCGCGTAGACCAGATCATGGTGAATTTCGTCACTGACCAGCAGCAGCCCGTTCTTGCGCGCAAAGGCAGAGACTGCCCGCAGTTCATCGGCGGTCCAAACGCGCCCCGAGGGGTTTTGTGGTGAACACCAGATCAGCATTTTTTCGCGGCCTGTCAGCCGCGCTTGGGCATCGTCCAGATTCAGAACATAGGTATCGCCCTGACGGACCAGCGGGCATTCGGTAACGACCCTGCCGGCTTTATTCACCTTATGTGCGAATTCGTGATACACGGGGCTGAAGATGACGGCGGCGTCACCCGGTTCTGTCCAGACATCAAGGCAGAGCGCGATCGCATTGCCGAGGCCCTGGGTCGTTAGGATCCAGTCTTTGTCGATGGACCAGCCGTGGCGGGTTTGCATCCACCACTGGATCGCATTGAAATAGGCGTCATTTGCGAATGTATAGCCAAAGACGCCATGTTCAGCGGCCGCCTTCACCGCGTCAATCACGCAGGGCGCTGTGGCATAGTCCGAGTCCGCCGTCCACATTGCCAACCCGTCCTTTGGCGAAACGCCATAAAGCTTATCCATCAGGTCCCACTTGGTACTGTTGGTTCCGCGACGGTCGACGGGGGTGTTGAATGACATGGGCTGCTCCTGATTTTTCAGAGGCAAGTTGCGGTGTTGCGAAACAGGGTGCAAGCCGAAATTCGTGCCATGCTTGCGATGGGCGGCGCGACGCATTAGATCACCGCCATGACACTGAGAAAAATTCTTATCCATCCCGATCCGCGCCTGAAAAAGGTCGCAACACCTGTGACTTCGGTGAACGACGATCTGCGTCGTCTCGCCGATGACATGCTGGAGACAATGTATGACGCGCCCGGCATCGGGCTTGCGGCGCCGCAGATTGCGGTCATGGACCGGATGTTGGTGATGGATTGCGCCAAAGAGGATGATGCAACGCCAGAGCCGATGGTGTTGATCAACCCAGAAGTGGTTTGGACGTCGGACGCGCGCAACGTCTATGAGGAGGGCTGTCTGTCGATCCCCGAGCAATACGCAGAGGTCGAACGCCCCGCCGAGGTTGAAGTGTCGTGGATGGATCTTGATGGCAAGACAAGACGCGAACGGTTTGACGGGCTATGGGCGACCTGTGTGCAACATGAGATCGACCATCTGGATGGCAAATTGTTCATTGACTATCTGCGCCCGCTGAAACGGCAAATGATCACGCGCAAGATGCAGAAACTGAAACGCGAAATGGCGCGGGGCTGACGCGTGGCTTTGCGTGAACTGCGATTTGAGGGCGATCCCGTTTTGTTGGAAACGGCCAGCCCTGTGCAGCAGTTCGATGATCATCTTGCCACGCTGGTGCGCGATATGTTTGAGACGATGTATGCCGCACCGGGCCGTGGATTGGCTGCACCGCAAGTGGGTGTCAGCACGCGGGTCTTTGTTGTCGATACCGACTGGAAAGATGCGGACCCTGCACCGATGATTTTCGTCAATCCAGAGATCACCGATCGGTCAAAGGAAGAAGCTGTGGGAACCGAGGCCTGCCTTTCGATCCCCGGCAAAAGCTTTGACGTCAGTCGCCCGCTTTGGGTGGAACTGCGTTGGCAGGATCTGGATGGCGGCGTCCATCATAGGCGGTTTGAGGGTGTGCAGGCGATTTGCATTTGCCACGAGTTTGACCATCTCAACGGTCTGTTGGTGACCCAGACGGGGACGCAGCAATGACACATCGCCCTTTCGTTATGTGGCCCCATCCTGCCTTGCGCAAACCTGCCGCAACTGTCGCGGCGATCACCGACGAGGTGCGCGCGATCTGGGATGAAATGATCATTGCCATGGACAATATGCCGGGTGTGGGCTTGGCGGCGCCCCAGTTGGGCATTGATATGGCTTTGGCTGTGGTTGATGCCTCGGAAGGGCGGGGTCAGGCGATCTGTATGGCCAATCCTTCGGTCCTGCACAGTAGTATTGAACCGCGCATGCATGAAGAAGGGTCACCCAATCTGCCGGGTGTTTGGGCCAAGGTGACGCGCCCGCGTGCTGTGACGGTGCGGTTTATGAATAAAGACGGTGGGTGGGACGAACAGGATTTTGTCGGTCTCTGGGCGACGTCTGTGCAACACCAGATTGACCACTTGGCGGGCAAGATGTTCTTTGACCACCTGACCCGCGTCAAGCGGGATATGCTGATAAAGAAAGCAGCAAAATTGCAGCGGCGCTGATGTCGGGCTGCGCTCCGCGCGGAAGTTTGATTGGACATGGAAAGACGGCTGTCATGCGTATAATTTTTATGGGTACACCCGATTTCTCGGTGCCGGTTCTGGATGCACTTGTTGATGCGGGTCACGAGATTGCGGCTGTTTACTGCCAGCCACCTCGGCCAGCAGGGCGGGGCAAAAAGGATCGTCCCTCACCTGTGCAATTGCGCGCCGAGGCTTTGGGCTTGGAGGTGCGCTATCCTGTGTCATTGAAGGGGTTAGCCGAGCAGGCCGACTTTGCTGCACTGGATGCGGATATTGCTGTGGTCGTGGCCTATGGTTTGATCTTGCCGCAGGTGATTTTGGACGCGCCCAAGGAAGGTTGTCTGAATATCCACGCCTCGCTGTTGCCGCGCTGGCGGGGGGCTGCGCCCATTCATCGTGCGATCATGGCGGGTGATGCCAAGACGGGCGTTTGCATTATGCAAATGGAAGCAGGTCTTGATACTGGCCCCGTTTTGCTGCGTGACGAAACGGCGATTGGTGTGGAAGAAACCACCGGTGCGTTGCATGACAGGCTGTCGCAAATGGGTGCGGCGCTGATTGTGCAGGCGCTGGCGCAGTTGGATCAGTTGACCCCGCAGGCCCAGCCGGAAGCGGGCGTGACCTATGCTGCGAAGATCGACAAGACAGAGGCACGGGTGGACTGGGCGCAACCTGCAGCGCAAATTGACCGGCTGATCCGCGGCTTGTCACCCTTTCCGGGTGCGTGGTGTGACGTGCAGGGTGAGCGTATCAAACTGCTCGGTGCGCGCCTTGTTGAAGGTGAGGGTGCGCCCGGTCAGGTGCTTGGCGGATTTCGGATTGCCTGTGGGCGCGGGGCGATCGAAGTGACCCAAGCCCAGAGAGCGGGCAAGAAAGCTATGCCTTCAAATGAGGTTTTGAAGGGTTTGGCGCTTGGGGATTTTGTCAGTTAGGGCGCCATTTCCTCAAAAACGGGGTAAAAACCGAACCGCGACCGTGTCAAATATCACGTTTTTACAAAGATGTGCGATTTATCGCCTGAGGTCGGTTTTGTCATCATGCCGGAGAGTGCTATCAGGGGATTCGGAAATTTCTGGGTAAAGTAATGACATTAGTGACGAAAATCACCCGCCGCTCTTTCACGGCGATGGCAATGGCAAGCACGGCAGCAGCTTGTGCACCGCGTGTTCCCGAGATGGAAATTGAACCGGTGGCGCCGATGTCATTTGTTGAGGGTTACGGCCCCATTGAGGATTCAGGGTATATTTTGCCCGGTATTCCGTCCGAATACCTTCAGGGCGTGAACCGCCGGATGACCGGCTGGTATAACGGAGAGGCCGGGCCAAACACGCTGGATGTCGATCCCTACGCAAAGTTCCTTTACCACGTTCGTGATGATGGCACCGCAACGCGGTATCCTGTCGGGGTGGGGCGCGCGGGGCGCTCGATCCGGGGTACCGCCACGATGCAGTTTATGCGCAAATGGCCGGGCTGGACGCCGACCCAAAATATGCTGCGGACAGAACCGGAAGTTTATGGTGATTTCGCTGCGGGTATTCCGGGCGGACTGCGCAGCCCGCTGGGTGCGCGCGCGCTGTACCTTTTTCGCGGATCGCGCGATACGCATTACCGTATCCATGGCACGAACGATCTGGAATCGATCGGGAATTCTGGCTCTGCAGGATGTATCCGGATGTTCAATCAGGATGTGATCCATCTTTATGACCAGATCGAGGCCCCGATGAAGGTTCTTATCCGCTCGCCCGAAGAGTCCCAGCGTGTTGACCCGGAGAATTTCGGTCGTGGCATTGAACTGCCACCAAAGATCATTTCGGCCGAAGAACTGTTGGGCGAAGAGGCTGTTGCCAACGATCGCCCGCCAGTTCTGGACGACGCATAAACCCTTTTCTTTATTGTCATTGACGTTCAAACTCGCGTTTGAGCCGGTGCGCTTGCGCGCGGCGTTATATTGAACGCAGGGGCCACAATACTTACGTCTCTGTTATAAAAGAATAAATGAGGGACGTTTTATGGCCAATTTCGAGACTCAGATTAAGGAATCTCAGGCACAGGTTGCCGAGGCACAAAGCAAAATTTCCGAACTGACCAGCCGGATCGAAATTGCGCGCAACAAGATGGCGGAAGGCACCGACATTTCGGTTGATATCGAAAATGCCAGTCTTGAAGACGTGCATGCCCATACCGAGCTGATGAATGCCAACATTGCTGAACTGATCATGGGTCTTGATGACGTCACGACGGCCTTTTCCAAGGACTTTGACGAGATGCGCTCCAAGACCGGCATGGAGAGCTTTGTCGGCATTTTCAGCAAGGCGAAGGCCGATAGCATGCGTCAGGAGCGCATGCGCACGGCCTCGATTGATGACAAGTTGCAGGACCTGATCAGCAAGTCCGATGTGATCATGAAGCTGCTGGAAGGGCAGTTGGCGGTGCTCAATGAGCAAAAGGTCAGCGTTGAAAGGAACCTTGGCGGGACGCTGGAAGAGCGCGAAGCGACGGTTGGTGCGTTGGAGGCATTGCGTGCGGATATCCTCGCAATGGACCCCCAGATCATCACGCTGGAAAACAGGATTTCTGTGGAACAGGATGCTGCGGCGCGCACGAAACTCGAAACCGAGTTGGCGGCGTTGAACGGCAAATACAACGAGATGGTGCAGAACGAGCAGGTGCAACTGGCCAAAAGCCAGACGCTTGAACGGTATATCGAGAAGGGCAAGACCTGGATCGACAGTTTGCAGAACCAGGCGGCCACGCAGATGGTGCTGATCAACAAGCTCCAGACAGATACCAAGCAGCGCGTTGTGCTCTATGATGCCTTGTCGAAGTCGTTGAAGACAGCACAGCAGCAGGACGTGGCCCATAAGATCAACGAAATCGGTGTGAAGACGGACCAGGAAGCGCAGTCAGCGATGGCAGCGATTGGTTCGGCCACCAACGCACGGATGGCCGATATGCTGGAAGCCCACGAAGACCATATGGTCTTTGCCCGCGAGGTGCTGGAGGCCAAGGCGAAAGCGGACGAGCGTTTCGTGCGGCGATTCCAGGAGATCGTAAAGAAGCATGATAGCAACCAGTATGGAGCGTAGGGTGGGTGAAACCCACGCGTCCTGATATGACCGCCCCTGACCTCCAAACCGATCATTTGATGCTGGAAGATACCCGCGTCACACGCCGGTATTTTGACAAATTCGCCAAGATCACCAGCCATCTGATCAAGGTTGCCGCGACCATGGAAACCGAAGGGCGCTTTGATCGCAAAGAGATTGAGGTCATGGCCCGCTATCTGATCGGTCTGAATTGGACCTTCACGGCGCTGGCGCATAAGTACCATTTCGCGGGCCGCTTTGCGCATGCGGGCAAGCTGACCTTTGATCGGAACGCAAGCGGATTTCCCGTTTATCAAGAATTGCTGGAGATGGCGAATGATGCGATGCAAGCGGATCTTCACCTGAAATCGCAGCCGGGCGTGGGTGATCTGAAAGACCAGATGGTGCGGATGATCCTGAGTGAGCAGGAGATCCCCACGAAGCTGCAATATGCGTTGTCGCAGCGCCTCTACTACGAAGAACTGTCGCGCGGCGATCAGTTTTGGGCGCGCAATGATCCGCAATGCTTGTGGCTGGGAAACGTGGCGGACCGGCGGCGGTTTCTGGTGCATTGGGCGGTTTATGACAGTCAAGTGAACCTGCCCACGATCTATCTGATGGAGTTGGAGGATACGGGGCGCACAGGCTTACCCAAGGATGAACAGCGCTGGCCCGAAGCGCAGGCGCATCTGATGGCGCAGTCCTTGGCGCATCTCAAGCTGCTGACGATTGCCAAAGGGTTTGATGAAGATTTCGACGACCTGCACCCCACCCGTTTGCGCCGGTTTCACATCGGGCCGATGTACAGCAATGCGTTTACACGACAATCGGGACCGTTGCGCGACGTCTTGCGCGAGGCCAACGCACCCGCCGGTGAGGATTGGGCCTTGGTCTGGACCGAGGAAGAACTGCTGTCGGAACGCGTAGAGAACGTGAAATCGGGGTGGTTCGGCTCTGTTGAGAGACAGATTTTTGCCCTTGATCCCTTTGAAGGCGGTGGTGCCGAGAGCGGGGCAAGCCGGATAGAGCGGTCTTTGATTATGCCTGAACGCCCCTATCAGGCTTTGGCAGAACGCAACCCGGCAGGGTTTCGGGCTGTGCGCAAGTTCGTCGTCAGCGATACAGGGCGTGTGTTGAGTTACAGGTAAGGGTGGGTCAAGACCCACCTTACGACGCGGCGCGGGACGTGCCGAAAAAGACAAAGAGGAAAAGATGAGCCAATCAAGTGATCAAATGGAGCTGCGCGAAGATGACATCCGCAAGCACTATATCCCCGCTGCGGAAATGCTCATGCATCTGGATCACGCACCGCGATTGGCCAAAGCGCGCCTGTCGCTTGAGGCGCCGGAAAAGTCACCTGATGTGGTAGCGACCCGCCGTCGGTTTCGCTCAACGACGCCGGGATTGCTGTCGCGCACTTCGGCGCCTTCGGGTGGTGTGCGTCTGTTGGACAGGATTGCCGAGAGCGATGATGATGACCCGCTGACCTCGCCTGCGCAGGCGGCGGTGGCGCATGCACTGCGCCGTGCCCTGTCGATTGCTTGGAGTGTGGCAGATGCCTTTTCGGCTCAGACGGCACTGACCGAATTGAAGCGCATCAATCTTGAGGGCCGTTTGCCGCAGGAAAGATCTGTTGAGTTTACTGAATACCTGACGGCGGAATCGCTGGTCGCGCTTTACACATTTGCCAATGCCACATCGTTTCTCTTGGCCACGCAAGCAAGCGAGCAAAGTGTCGATGTGGGTTCCGTGGATGAAATTCTGACCGATAACGCGCCGCTTGCACTCCATGGGGCGATTTGGGAGCTGGATCAGAAGCTGGGCCAGTTTGCCAAGGATGAGGCGACGCTGATTGCCACTGTGCTTGCCTATGCCGAGCAGCTGATGGAAAGGGTCGCGCTGCGTGCTTCGACCGCAGGGCGTCTGGCGTCGTTCAATGCGGCATCATGGCGGGTTGAGGCAGATGATTTTGTGGTTCAGGGCTTTACCCCTGCGCGCAAGGCCAAGGGCTCTACCCTGACCATGACCTTCAAGAAACCGAATGAGGTCGTGGGTAACCATATCGCCAAATATCAGGCGATGAAGTTGTCCAAGATGCTGATGGCTTATGATTTTGACCGCAGGTTGAACCCCTTCGCTGAACTGGGCGGGTTCATCTTTACCTTTATGGGTGACGGAAAGCCCGGTACGGGTAAAACGACGCTGATCCAGATGATGGCGGGGTTGATGCATGAGTATTGCCAGAACGCGGGCTATCCGTTTCGCTATCAGAACCTGAGCACGGACAATATCGACAGTTATCAGGGTAAATCGGGCCAGAATGCCAAGGCGTTTATCAATAATGTACTTGATCCCGGGGTGATCGGGTTCGGAACAATTGATGATATCGACCAACTGGCAGGCAAGCGGGGCGACCGTCAATCCTCGGCGGGGCAGTTGGAGATTACGGCCGTTCTGATGGAGAGTTTTGCGGGTGCCAATACCGTTGTGCGCGGTAATTGCACCTTTGGTATGTTTTCGAACTATCCCGAAAACGTGGATGACGCCCTGCGTCAGCGTGCCGGTGCGCGGTTTCTGGTCGACGGGCCGCAGACGCGCGAGGATTACATTGATATCCTTTACCTGCTGATGGGAAAGAACCACAACATACCTGTCGGTGCGCATGAGGTTTTCAGCGCCCAAGAGATCAAGAAAGCCGTCGCCGCCAGTTTTGAAAGCCATGCCCGCCCGCATGAGGAAGGACTTCAACGGGTGTTTGAACGCGTCCATGCGCAGGTTGGCGATCTGGATACGATTGCGAAGCTGGGGACCTATCTAAAAGGGATCCAGGAGGCGGATGAGCGGTTCACGGGTCGCGCGATCAAGAACATCACGGACGCTGTAAAAGTCCGCGCCATGGATTTCGAATTGCCCGACGAATGGATGGAAGAGCCTGACCTGTTCCTGTTCAAGGATTATGATACCAAAAAGGGTATGATTTCAGAGCTACGCCAGCCGATCACGGTGGACATGGTGATACAAGAGATCAACCGCTACGCTGACAGCGAATTCCGCTATGCGGATAAATCAGACGAGGTTGCGATTGACGCGATGGTACGCGATTTCGGGCGGCAGGAGATTGCAAAGAAGCGGTATCTGGAGGGGAAGGGATCATGACGCATGACGCAGCCCAGGACTTGATCCGGGGCCTCAGCCTGAAAGACAGTAAGAGATCCCGGATCAAGTCCGGGATTGCGGCGGTCAGGAAATATGGCTGAGCTCCTGTCAGAAGGGCTCTTCCTGCCGGTGCTTGTTCTGGCAGGTGCGTCATTCGCGGTGCCGCGTTTGCTCGCTTTGCTTTTGCCTGAAGGCGTTGTGCCGTTGATGATGAATGCCTTGCTTTCAACGCTGGTTCTGTTTGCGCTGTCTGCGGCATTCTTTGCGCTGCTCTATCTTTGGCAGGGGGTACCATTGGCACAGCTTGGAGATGCGGGCCTCTTGGCGATCATCGGGTTTTTTGGCCGGTTGGGCCTGATGGCCGCAATCATCTGGGCGCCGATCATGATTTTGTCGGTCGCAGGCCTGCCGCGCAAATGGGTCAAGGAGACGTGGTAGCATGGAGCTTCTGATCGAAAAGGGCCTGATGTTCGGCAACCTGATCCGCGTGGATTCACCGGTGCTGGTCGAACGCTACAATCGTGCGCTGAAACACCTGACAGGCCGCCAAACAGCGCAAAACATATTCCACATTGATATTTCCGGTTACTCTCCAGAGATTGGTGATGAGTTTGGCGACGACCTTTACCTCAACCACAAAGGTGTCAATCGCCAGTTCATTCTGCTGACGACCGAACAGGTGACAGCACCGCTTCTGAATGCGAAATTCTCGACCTCGCGTGGTATCTTGCGGCAGTTCATCGAAGAAAACCGCGCCGCGCTTTTTGCGCTGACGGCACGTGATGCGGTGGCGGGAGAATTGGTGAATTCGGTTTATCTGGCCGACACACCTGCCGCGCTTTTTGACATTCGCAAAATCACAATCGAGGCCGACACTACCAGCGGCACCGTCGCAGCCGCGGCCAAGCTGGGCGCGATGATTGACCGTTTCAAGACCGCACCTGATGGCTGGTATGATGATGTGCTCATTGCTGAAATGATCGGCATGGCAAAGAAAACTGGCGACGTGCTGCGTAACCCTGTGTCGCTGCGCCAGATGTCTTTCGCGCAAGAGAATTTCTGGACTGCGCATTTTGGCGGGATCTATATCTTTCGCGGCGTAGCGCATCCGGCGGCAATCGTGGCCGACGCAAAAGACATGGTTGGCGATCTGCCGATCCCCTACACCTTCGATCTTCGGGACCGCTCTGCCATTGCCAGGTTTCTGTCGCTGAATGATCTGGTCGAGCCGATTATCAAAGCGCGGGGCATTGATGCGGCTGCAATTCTGCATCAGAAAATGGACTTCATCGTGGCCTCTGTTGCGGCCCAAATGCAAGAAGACCTGACAGGGGCCACGCGCCAAGACCTGCGTCGTTTGGGGCGGCACTATGCGGGGCAATTACCGCAGGAATGGCAGGGGCTTGCGGCACTTTTGCGCTGGGCCGAAGAAGACGGGCCGTGGCCCACGATTACATCGGACCATCCAGCCTATTTCTACACGCTGCGTGCCAAGTCGCACGGTGATGCGGATCTTGTGAACAGGCTTTTGGCCGAGTTGACGCCACTCGATATCCGTCAGCTGTTTATTTGCCATAAAGAGGCGTTCTATGCCGCCTATGCCCAATGGCCCGAGGAAAAACGTGCTTATGTCGTTGATTTTCTTGACCATGAATACCAAGTCGATAAGGCAGGTGCGCGTGCGGCACTGTACGGCCATGCAGATCCGACGCCTGCGTTACCGCAGGTTTCGCGGTCTGATTTGGTGGCGCGGGTCGGTCCATGGGGCGCGATTAGACGAGGAAGAGGGTAATGGGATTTATTAAACTGGTGGTTTTCGGTTTTATCGGGCTGACCGTGATTTATTTCTCGGTCTCGCTCTACTCACGCTCGGTTCGTAAAGAGCGGCTTGAGGATGAATTCGATGCTGAAAATCCTAATGGCGATCGTAACGCACGCGATACCTTTGTTGCACAGGGGCTTAAGGCCTATGATGCGTCCATCCGGCCCAAGCTGATCGGGCTGGTCTATGTGGTGCCGACGGTTGCTATCGGGACGATCGTTTACATGATAAATGCCAACTGAAGGACCTGTTATGCGCAAGATAAAGATCACTTTTCGGATCATCGTCTTTTTGCTGATCGGTGGCCTGTTGCATTACGCGCTGCCGCAGCACGATGTTGTGCGTGTCGTGAATACCTATCAGGAACGGCAGGACCTGAACGACTGGACCCGCATTTTCTGGGCAACTCCGGATGACCAATCCGCGACCCTGATCAACCGTGATGTGCAATTTATCCAGACTGTCAAAATGCGCACTTGGCTGCTGGGATTTGTCCCGCGTGATGCAACCGAGGTCATGGTTTATCGCAACGAGGACACCGGTTTTGGCTGGCCGTTCTATTTCAAATTCGACACGGCAAACCTGCAAACCGAGGCAGATGATCTAAGCTCGACCGCGCAAGACCCGCAATGGGCGGTTATAACCCACTACGGCTGGCGCAACGAGTATGTCTCGGCCTTTCCCAATGCCATCGCGATCCGGCCTATCGACAACCCGAACATAACGATCATTCCGTGGTTCAATATCTTCTTCTTTATCGCATTGATGGCGGCGGTTCTTTTCATCCGGGCTATGTGGCGGCAGTTCCGCGAACGCTCGGTTGATCCGTTGCTGGATGCGGCGGAACACCAGTTTGATGAGGTGCAGGCCGAGGTCGCAGAGCGAAAAGGCAGGTTTAGCCGCTGGCTTGGCACATGGCGTGACAAGAACAAGGACCGCTCTGTGAAGTAGGGGTCGTAGGGGGCTTTGCCCCCGCCGCGTACCGCGTCTCCCCCAGGATATTTTTGGGCCAATAATGGCCGGAGGTCTTTATTCCCCGTAAGGTATCCAGATGTTCTTCACCTCGGTGCTGGCGGCAAGATAGTCACGCGCTGTTGGCATCAGAGCCTTGCCGTTGTTCACCCATGTGCGTTTGAGGTTGCCTGCGCTGGCCTGTTCGATCACAGCGCTCAGGTCGCTGCTTGAGAATGACCAGACCGCGTCAATGTCCAGATGTCTGGCCAGTGTCGGGGCAAGCTCGGCATGGCTTCCGGTGAGGATATTGACCACACCGGCAGGCACGTCAGAGGTTTCGAGCACCTGATAAAAGTCAGTTGCTGCCAGCGGGTAAGGTTCGCTTGCCGCAAGGATCACGCGGTTGCCCATCGCGATCGTAGGCGCCATCGCGCTGATCAACCCGCCAAGTGGTGCTGCGTCATCACAGAGGACCCCGATATTGCCAACCGGTTCTTTCATCGCCAGAGCGACGCCGCGGATCGGCACACCATGCACTTGGCCGTCGTATTTGTCGGCCCATGCGGCGTAGGTAAAGAGCGTACGGATTGCGCTTTCGACTTCATCTGCACCACCGCGTCCGCCGGTCATCTGGTTGATGCGCGTCGCGAACTCCTCTGCGCGGGCCGAGAGATTTTCGGCGATGTAATAGAGGATTTGCGCGCGCAGGTGCCCTGTGGTTTTGGACCAGCCTTTGGCAGTGTTGCACGCCTCAACCGCGTTGCGGATGTCTTTGCGATTGGCCTGCGATGCGTGGCCAAGCAATTTGCCACGGGGGCTGTAAACGGGGCTGGAATAGCCGCCATCGGGCCGCGCTTGTTTGCCGCCGATATAAAGCTTGGCCGTGCGGTCCAGCGGATCGGCAGGATGGCCATCTTCGGTTGTGAATGCTTCGATCTTCTTCAGCGCTTTGGCCGTGCCTGATGGTTTGGTATAGCCTGCCAGCCCTTCCCAGCCGCCTTCGCGCCCGAAACCGCTTTCGCGCACGCCGCCAAAACCGGCGGCGGCATCCATCATATTGGTGCCGTTGACCCATACGATGCCTGCAGCGAGTTTGGGTGCGATATCAAGGGCGAGGTTGATGTTTTCAGACCAGACCGAGGCCGCCAATCCGTAGCGCGTGTTATTTGCGATCTCGACTGCCTCTGATGGGGTGCGGAATGTCGTCGCGGCCAAGACAGGACCAAAGATTTCTTCCTGCATCAGCGTTGAAGCTGGCGACAAGCCGGTGATCAGCGTTGGTGGATAAAAGCACCCCTCGGGTGCTTTGACCTGATAAGTTTCACCTTCGGTATTGGCGCTGACCATTTTGGTGATTTGCGCCAGTTGTACAGGGTCCACGATGGCGCCCACGTCGATGCATTTATCCAGTGGATCGCCGATGCGCAGCCCGTCCATGCGAGCCTTCAGTTTTGTGTAGAAGCGTTCCGCGATGCCCTCTTGCACCAGAAGCCGCGAGCCTGCGCAGCAGACCTGCCCCTGATTGAACCAGATTGCATCGACGAGGCCTTCAACAGCGCTGTCGAGATCGGCATCCTCAAACACGATATAAGGGGATTTGCCGCCCAGTTCGAGGCTGAGTGCCTTACCTGATCCAGCGGTCGCCTCGCGGATTTTGCGTCCGACTTCGGTTGATCCGGTGAAAGCGATTTTATCGACATCGGCGGCGACCAGCGCCGCCCCGGTTTCGCCGTCACCGGTGACGATGTTCACGACACCCGGCGGCACACCTGCTTGCGTGCAAATGTCGGCGAAAACCATTGCAGTGAGCGGGGTGTATTCGGCAGGTTTCAGCACGACAGTGTTGCCCATCGCCAATGCGGGCGCGATTTTCCAAGCCAGCATCAGCAGCGGGAAATTCCACGGGATGATCTGCCCGCAGACCCCAATGGCCTCGCGGTCGGGAAGTTCGGATTTCATCAACTGGGCAAATCCCGCATGATGATAGAAATGCCGGATCGCCAGCGGTACGTCGATGTCGCGGCTTTCGCGGATCGGTTTGCCGTTGTCGAGCGTTTCCATCACCGCCAGTAGGCGGGCATGTTTTTGCATCAGGCGGGCAATAGCATAGAGCACGCGCGCACGCTTGTGGCCCGATTTTGCCCAAGCTGGCTGTGCCTTGCGCGCGGCGGTGACGGCAAGGGCGATTTCTTCGGCAGTGCCTTTGGTCACGCCCGCCAGTCTTTCGCCGGTGGCGGGGTTTTTAGACGCAAAGTCATCGCGCATGGCGCCCCATTTACCGTTGATGTAATGGCCCGCGATGCCACCGTGATCAGCCAGCCACGCCAACGCCTCGGCACTGCTTTCGGGGGCGGGGCCGTAATCCATGGTGTCGAAAATTTCTTTGATGGTCATGGCTTATCCAATCGCGTGCCGCCACTGGGCGGAATAGGCGCCTGTGACGTGATGTTCGAGTTGCCGTTCGATGTCGCCCAAGAGGCTTGAGGCACCAAAGCGGAAAAGGTCTGGTTGCAGCCAGCGGTCACCCAGTTCATCCTTGATCATGCTCAGATAGACAAGCGCATCCTTGGCCTTGCTGATCCCGCCAGCGGGTTTGTAGCCCACCTTGATTCCAGTGCGATCCCGATAATCGCGGATCGCGCGGATCATGGTCAAGGTGACAGGCAGGGTGGCATTCACCGGCTCTTTGCCGGTCGATGTCTTGATGAAATCAGCACCGGCCATCATGCACACGAGCGACGCGCGCGCCACGTTGCGCAGTGTGCCTAATTCGCCGGTGGCCAGAATGGCTTTGACATGTGCATCGCCACAGGCAGCGCGCATTTCCTTCATTTCATCATAAAGCGCCTGCCAGTTGCCGGTCAGCACATGGCGGCGGCTGATCACGATGTCGATTTCCTGCGCGCCGGCGGCAACGCTCTCGCCAATTTCTGCGATCCGCAAATGGAAGGGCGAGAGGCCAGCCGGAAAGCCGGTCGAGACCGCCGCCACTGGAATCTTCGTGCCTTGCAGCGCATCGACCGCCGTTGCGACCATATCGTGATAGACGCAGACCGCACCTGTGGTCAGGCCTCCCATACCGAGGGCCTCAAGGATCGGCTGCGCAACAGGCTGGCGCGCTTTGGCGCAAAGACGCCGCACGCGGCCTTCGCTGTCATCGCCGGACAGTGTGGTCAGGTCCATCAGGCTGATCGCTTTGCACAGCCATGCCGCCTGAAAATCCTTCTTGACGCTGCGCCGCCCGGGCAGTGTCGCTGCCCGCCGTTCGATCGCTGAAGTATTGGCCTGCACTGCCATGACCCAATCAAGATCAAGCGGCATGCCGTCGTTGCGGGGTTCATGGATTTGCGGCAGTTGTGATGTCGCAAGCGTGGGGGAGTGGGTGGTTTGCAAGGTGGCCTCCTGCGGTGCCTCGTGAAGGTGGCACTTTGGCACTGTCTTGGCAAGTTTTGACTGCTTGGTCAAATATTATGTTGTCTGACCTGACGTCGTGGCGGCTTAGGCCGGTTGTACGACCTGTTTTTGGTACTTTTGCCGATACTGCAAAGGGGTCAGCCCGTGGGCTGCGCGAAACAGTTTGTGGAAATGCGACATGTTGGGAATACCGCAATCCGCAGCGATTTCGCTGATCGCTTCGCTGTCCGTGGTCAGGGCGCGGGCGGCATGCTCCATCCGGATGTGATTGATGTAGTCGGACGGTGTCTGCCCCAGATATTTGCGCATCATCCGGCTGACATGCGGGTGCGCTTTGCCCGTAATCGCGACCAATCCTGCGGATCCGTCGCGAAAGACCTCTGGCGATTTGGCGGCGTTGCAAGCGGTTGCCAGCCATTCGGGGATCTGCGTGTCAAAGACGTTTGCTGTCAGGTCGGCACAAAGCGGCAGCAAGAATGCTTCGGCGGCGAGCGTGTCGCAGGGGCTGTTTTCCAACTGCACGGCGGCATGGTTTAGTGCCGCCAGTTGCCGGATATCACGGTGCGTTTGCACAGGGCCCTGGGTCGCCCAGAACAAATGCCCATCCACGCCGGGATGCCGCGCAACCAGTGCCTTGATGATATCGGGGTGGATGCTGAGGGACACCACGAGTGCATGTTCGCCGCGCCCTTGCAATGCGTGGGGCTGCCCCGGTTGAAGAAAGACAACGTCACCTTCGCCGAGCGTCTCGGCCCCACCGGCAAGATGATGGCGGACCTTGCCGTTTTGCACCCAGAACAGTTCATAAAAGTTGTGATCATGCAGTGTTCTGGGGCGTGTCGGCGCCAACGTCGCCCGTGTCAGGCGGATTTGCGTGCCGCTGGCCAGGATGTCAGCATGAAGGAGTGTTTGGGTCATGCCATCAAATTAGCACAGTCATTGCTGCGGTGCAGCATGAAAAGACGCGTGATTTTGGGCGAAATAATCATGGGATTCTGGGAACTTCCCACAATCGCTGTGTCGTGGCCCTCCCATGCCTGCAAAAGCCAGAGCGAATCGCACGTGATTGGCGTGACAAACCATCAACGCCACGCTATGGCGTCCCCAACCCAACCAAACGAGGTGCCCCCATGAGCTTTGACCGCACAATCAAGATCGCCCCGTCCATCCTTTCAGCTGATTTCGCCAATTTTGGCGCAGAGTGTGCGGCAATTGAAGCGCAGGGCGCAGATTGGGTGCATGTCGATGTCATGGACGGGCATTTTGTCCCCAACATCACCTTTGGTCCGGCCACCTGTGCCGCGATCCGTCCGCATATCAAGGGCGTGATGGACGTGCATTTGATGATTGCGCCTGTTGATCCTTACATCGAAGCGTTTGCCAATGCCGGTGCCGATGTGATCACCGCCCATGTCGAGGCAGGCCCGCATATTCACCGCACGTTGCAGGCCATCCGTGGTGCGGGTGCAAAAGCAGGTGTGGCGCTGAACCCCGGCACGCCTGCATCCTCTGTCGAGACGCTTTTGGATATGGTCGATCTGGTCTGTGTGATGACCGTGAACCCCGGCTTTGGCGGACAGAAGTTCATTCACAGTCAGGTTGAAAAAGTGCGCCAATTGCGCGCGATGATCGGTGATCGCCCGATCCATATCGAGATTGACGGCGGCGTTGACGCGACGACGGCACCTTTGGTCGCTGCTGCGGGTGCCGATGTTCTGGTCGCGGGCTCGGCGGTGTTCCGCGGCGGGTCGGTCAGCAATCCGGCGCCTTATGGCGAAAACATCCGCGCTATTCGTGCTGCTGCCGTCGTCTAGGATGCTCTGCATAAAACCTGCATTATTTCACAGCCTGCGTTGCACGGCGCACCCGTAGGTCCTTTCTGACAAGAGCAGAAATGAAAGAACATTGTTGTGCGCGGTGTACCGTATCGGATTGCGCAAGATGCGTGGTGGCTGGATGATGAAGACCCGCCATGCGGGGTCCGCACAGGGCCGGTTTTGATTGCGGTTCTGGTGAGGGCATTTGCAGATCTGAGGTTTGCGACCGGACCTTGGCTTGGCCCTTTGAATGCTTTTTCTGGTTGGTGCGGTTGCTTTGCCAGTGGCGCAAAGGCTCACACTGCGGCGTGCGTCTGGTACGCCGGAGTGTTCGTAATTGGGCGAGGTTGTGATAGACATGACCGCGGCGCTGCGCGGGCTGGATGCGGGCGGCACGGGTATGGGCCTACCGGTTATGCGACAGATGTTTGAGCCGCAGGGGGCCAGCGTCCGGCTGCTTGATGCGCCGAGTGCTGTGTGTCGGATCAGCTTTGATCAGTAGAGAAGGCCCCGAACGTGCCCTAGAAATCAACGATTGTTGCCACGCCTTTTGCGACTGCAAGGTCGACGATCGACGCTGCAACGGCCAAATCCTGCAGGCCAACGCCGGTGCCATCGAAAAGCGTGATCTCATCTTCACTTGTCCGCCCCGGGTGGGTGCCGTTGATGACCGCGCCAAGCTCATGCACGTCGCTTTGTGCGATCAGACCGCTGGCAATCGCATGTTGCGCCTCGCCGATAGAGATGGATTGCGCGACCTCGTCGGTAAAGACGGTGGCGCGGGCCAGAAGGCTGGCTTCGACCTCTTGCTTGCCTTTGGTGTCGGTGCCCATGCAGGCGATATGCGTGCCGGGTGCGATGTGGTCTGCCATGATGGTGGGCGCGAAAGTCGATGTGATCGAGATCACGACGTCGGCTTCCACCAGACCCTCGAGCGGGACAGCCTCGAAGGGAACGCCCGCTTCATTGGCGACTTTCTCGATATTGGGCAGCATTTCAGGGTGGTAGTTCCAGCCGATGACTTTCTCGAAATCACGCTGTTCAAGTGCGGCGCGCAGTTGGAATGTGGCCTGATGACCTGCACCGACCATGCCCATCACCTTTGCATCCTTGCGCGCCAGATGTTTGATCGAAACCGATGAGGCCGCCGCAGTGCGCAGGGCTGTCAGAAGGTTCCCGCCGACCATCGCCTTTACCTTGCCGGTATCAGGATCAAACAGGAAAACGGTGGACTGGTGATTGATCTCGCCGTGCTTTTCGAGGTTGTTCGGCCAGTACCCGCCCGCCTTCAGGCCAAGCGCCATGCCCGCTTTGTCGAAACCGCCCTTGAAGCCGTAGAGCGCGTCTTCATAGCCAATCGCTTCGCGGATCACGGGAAAGTTGTAGGCGCTGCCTTTGGACATCGAGGCAAAGACTTTTTCGACAGCCTCAAACGCATCGGCACGGGTCAGTAGGCCTGCGATTTCTTTTTCAGGTACGATAATCATGGTCTTGGTCTTTCATTGACGGCCGCTCATCCAGCCCTTGCGGGGCTGTCTTCGCGATGAGCGACCGATAGGGAGGGAAGAGTGCTTTAGTAGGCTTTGCCGCGAGCGGACACAGGCCACAGCGTTTCAACCTTGCCGTTGCGTACACCCACATACCAATCATGCACGTTGCAGGTCGGGTCACAGTGGCCCGGTACCAGCTTGAGCTTGTCATTGACCTTCAACACGCCGTCAGGATCGGCAACCACACCGTGTTCGTCCGAGCATTTGACGTATTGCACGTCCGTGCGGCCAAAGATCGTCGGCAGACCACTGTCAACAGACTGTGCTTTCAGGCCCGCGTCCACGATGGCTTTGTCCGCCTTTGCGTGGCTCATGACCGAGGTCAGGATGAACAGTGCGTTTTCCCACTCGCCCTGGTCAATGCGCTTGCCGTCTTTGTCAAGGATGCGGCCGTAGTCCGCGTCCATGAAGGCGTAGGATCCGCACTGCAATTCGTTGAACACACCAGAGGCGCTCTCAAAGTAGTAAGAACCTGTGCCGCCGCCGCCGACGATGTCACTTTCAATGCCTTCGGCCTTCAGCATTTCCAACGTTTCGCGCACCTGATCAATCGCGATCTGGGTTTTGCCCTGACGCTCCTCGTAGGAATCAAGGTGCTGCATCGCGCCCTGATAGGCCTGAATGCCTGCGTATTTCAGGCCCGGTGCCGCGTCAATCGCCTTGGCCAGATCAACAACAGGCTGGCCGTATTGCACACCGCAGCGGCCTGCGCCCACGTCGATTTCAACGAGGCATTCGATCTGCGTGCCATGCTTCATCGCCGCAGCTGACAGGTCTGCCACGTTCTCGATGTCATCCACACAGCAAATGGCGCGCGCACCCAGTTTCGGCATCCGTGCCAGTCGGTCGATCTTTTCAGGCTGGCGTACCTGGTTGGACACCAGCACATCCTTGATGCCACCCCGTGCGAACACTTCTGCCTCTGAAACCTTCTGACAGCACACGCCGACAGACCCGCCGAGGCGTTCCTGCAGTAGTGCTACATCGACAGATTTGTGCATCTTGCCGTGGACGCGGTGGCGCATGCCGTGCGATTTTGCGAAGTCACCCATCTTTTTGATGTTCCGCTCCAGCGCGTCCAGATCCAGCACAAGGCAGGGCGTCTGGATGTCCGCCTCATCCATGCCGGGCAGGGCGGGCACGTCATAGCCGACTTCGAGGTTCTTGAGGTTGCTCATATCGTTCATGGGTCTTCTCCCTTTAACCTTGCATCCAAGGCAGTTTATCAAGGTCGACGTTGCCGCCGGTGATGATGACGCCGACACGTTTGCCAGCGAATTTGTCTTTGTTCTTCAGGATCGTGGCAAGCGGCACAGCGCAGCTTGCCTCCATCACGATCCGCAGATGTTTCCACGTGATTTTCATCGCGTCGATGATCTCTTCCTCGGACGCGGTATAGATGTCGGTCACATAGTTGGAGACGAAGTGCCATGTGCGCTCTTTGAGCGGCACAAGCAGGCCGTCCGCGATGGTTTGGGGCGCATCATCGGCGATGATGTGGCC
>NZ_DASYOK010000103.1:0-4121 GCF_036007805.1 Yoonia sp. | reverse complement strand
CTTGCCGCCGCCGCCAGCGCAGTAATCCAGCACACGCGCTCCATCCGGCACAGCAATACGGCGCACAGCCCGTTGCGATGCCGCGTCCTGCAATTCGACCAGTCCTGACAGATAAGCGGCCGCGGTTTTGACACGGCGCGGGTTACCGGTGACACGCAGACAGCCTGCAACATCCGGATGCGCCACGGCTTTCACATCGTCCTTGGCAAGCGCATCCGTGGCCGCTGCCACCGATCCCTTGCGCATGTTCACGCGCAAGAAGACGTCGGCACGGCCCTGCTGGACCTGTGCGACCGCCTCGGCGCGTTCACCCAGGCTTTCCTGCCACAGCGGCCAGAGCCAATCCGGCAAATCGCAGCGGGCGGCAGCAGAGAGCGTCAGCGGCGTATCCAACGCCGCCATTTCCTCTGCCGTAAGCGGGTCAGGTGCGTGGCCATCGCCGGAAAACAGCTCTGCGATGTGCCAGCCTTCGCGCTGCGCCAACCGCTGCATCAACTGGCGCCCGGTTCCGTCACCCAGCGAGCGTTTCGCGCGCAGCACGTCAAAAACATGATCGCGCACCGCAACGCGGTCTTTGGACCCCGCAAAGCGGCTGCCCCGCGCCCAGGCTGTCAGCGCCTGCTCAGCGACAGCGCCCGCCTGTATCTGGTCCAAGACCGCAATGGCTGCGGCCACACGTGCGCCGGGGGTCATGCCCTAGCCGACCCGGTAATTCGGGCTTTCACGGGTGATCTGCACGTCGTGAACGTGGCTTTCCTTGAGCCCCGCACCAGTGATTTTCACGAATGTGCAATTCCTGCGCATCTCGTCAATCGTGGCGCAGCCGGTATAGCCCATCGCCGCGCGCAGACCGCCGACAAGTTGGTGCACAACAGCATGGGCCGAGCCTTTGTAGGGCACCTGCCCCTCAATCCCCTCGGGCACGAGTTTGTCACTTGCGGCCTCTTTCTGGAAATAGCGGTCAGCAGACCCGCTGGCCATTGCCCCGAGACTACCCATACCGCGGTAGGACTTGAACGACCGGCCCTGATAGAGGATCACCTCGCCAGGGCTTTCGTCCGTGCCTGCGATCATTGAGCCGACCATGGCGCAGGACGCACCCGCCGCAATCGCCTTGGCGAAATCGCCCGAGAATTTGATGCCGCCATCAGCAATCACAGGCACATCGCCTGCACCTGCGGCGCAATCCATGATCGCGGTCAGTTGTGGCACGCCGACACCCGCCACCATCCGTGTCGTACAGATCGACCCCGGCCCGATACCGACTTTTACCGCATCCGCACCCGAACCGATCAGCGCCTTCGCAGCCTCGCTTGTCGCGATGTTGCCAGCCACGATCTGCACTTCGTTGGACAGCATCTTGGCGCGCTCAACAGCTTTGGCAACACCTTCGGAATGGCCATGGGCGGTATCAATCACGATCATATCAACGCCTGCATCCACAAGCGCCTGGGTCCGTTCAAAACCGGCATCGCCCACACCAGAGGCCGCAGCGACACGCAAACGGCCCAACCCGTCCTTGCAGGCCATCGGGTTCAGCACTGCCTGCTCGCTATCCTTGAGCGTCAACAGACCGGTCAGCTTGCCTTTATCATCGGTGATCAACAGCTTTTCGATACGGCGCGCCTGCATCAAGGACCGCGCCTCATCCAGATCGGCCGGTTCGCGCAGGATCGCCAGATTATCCGTCGTCATCATCACGCTGACAGGTGTGTTATCGTCTTGGGCAAAGCGCATGTCACGGTTGGTGACGATGCCGACAACCTTGCCACCCTCGCCGACAACGGGAAAACCTGTGATCCGGTAACGCTCCATCAGGGCTTTGGCATCGGCCAACGTTTGATCGGGGCGCAGGGTGACGGGGTTGTAGACTGTCCCCGAGACAAAGCGTTTGACCCTGCGGATTTCCTTGGCCTGATCATCAATATTGAGGTTCTTGTGGACGACCCCGATACCACCGGCCTGCGCCATGGCAATCGCCATGCGGCTTTCGGTCACGGTATCCATTGCGCTGGACAAAAGCGGGATATTCATGCTGATGGATTGGGTCACGCGAGTGCGTGTATCTGCCGTGGATGGCAGCACACTGGACGCCCCCGGCACCAACAGAACATCATCAAAGGTGAGTGCCTCGCGAATCTCCATCAACCAGTCTCCTTTGTCGTGGTATCGTTGGCACGTCCCTATTGCATGGATAGTGAAGAACCGAAAGACCTAACTGGGTGAAAAGCAAGCTTGTGACTGGTCAAGAATGTGACCACTGTCGCGCTTATGGGGGAACGCGGCGTGACAATCGGAACAGCGGCCAAACGGTTCGCGCGCGTGGCCTCCAAGCTGCTGGCGGTCTTTGTACTCGTTTATCTCGCAAAAACGGGCATTGATTTCCTGATGGCAAAAATCGCGATGTTCGAAACCGACGAAGCCGCGCGTATGATGACCGGGCTGCTGATCACCGTGATGGTCGGATACGCGATCCTTCTGGCGGTTCCCTTTGTGCCCGGGGTCGAAATAGGCATCGCCATTCTGGCACTCGAAGGCGCGCAGGCGGCACCATTGGTGTATTTCGCCACGATCTGCGGCTTGGCGCTGGCCTTCTGCATCGGGCAATACGTGCCGATGGTGCGACTTATCAGGTGGTGCGAGGATTTCTATCTGGCGCGGATTGCGCGTTTACTGCAACGAATCCACGAAACCCCGCGCGAAGAACGGCTGCAAGCGATGCAGAACCGTCTGCCCAAGTGGCTTACCCCGATCTTATGCAACTATCGCTACGTCACGCTTGGGCTTGCGATCAACCTGCCGGGCAATGTGGCACTTGGTGGCGGTGGCGGGATCATGCTGGCCGGTGGGCTCAGCCGGCTGTTCCAGACCCGGTACGCGATTTTGACGATTATCTTCGCGACACTGCCTGTGCCTTTGTCCGTCTGGCTGCTGGGCACCGATGTCCTGCACTAACATGCCGCTGCTCATAGTCATTATGACGGATACGGGCCTTCTCTTTATGCGGACAGACGCTACATTCGCGGCAAGAACAAACAGGCGCATAACATGTCCAAAGATCCTCTCGTCATTTTCACCCCCTCCGGCAAACGCGGCAATTTCCCAGTCGGCACCCCTGTCCTGACAGCGGCGCGCCAGCTGGGCGTTGATCTTGATAGCGTCTGTGGCGGGCGCGGCATCTGTTCCAAATGCCAGATCACGCCCTCTTATGGCGAATTTTCCAAACATGGTGTGACCGTTGCCGATACCGCGCTATCCGAATGGAACAGCGTCGAGCAACGCTATGATGACAAACGCGGCCTGAAAAAAGGGCGTCGTCTGGGCTGTCAGGCCACGATCCAAAGCGATGTGGTGATCGACGTGCCCGCCGAAAGCCAGGTGCACAAGCAAGTCGTGCGCAAACGGGCCGAAGCGCGCGAGATCATCATGAACCCGTCAACGAAACTCTACTACGTTGAAGTGGCCGAACCCGACATGCACGACCCGTCGGGTGATCTGGAGCGGCTGGTCGCGGCACTGCGCCGCGAATGGAACCTGCCCGCGCTCGAAGCCGATCTCGGGGTGCTGAGAACCCTGCAAAAGGCACTGCGCAAAGGTGAGTGGAAAGTCACCGTCGCCGTGCATCTTGGCGATGCGGTTTTCAGCCCGCGCATTATCCAGATCTGGCCGGGCTTTTATGAAGGCACGCTGTACGGGCTGGCCGTCGATCTTGGCTCGACCACTATTGCCGCCCACCTTTGTGATCTGCAATCCGGCGAGGTTGTCGCCTCATCGGGCATCATGAACCCGCAAATCCGTTTCGGCGAAGATCTGATGAGCCGCGTGAGTTACGGGATGATGAACCCCACCGGTTCGGACGAAATGACCAAAGCGGTGCGCGAAGGCATGAACGCGCTCTTCGTGCAAATCGCGTCCGAGGCAGGCATTGACCGCAATCTGATCATGGACGCGGTCTTTGTCTGCAATCCTGTGATGCATCATCTCTTTTTGGGCATCGACGCCTACGAATTGGGGCAAGCTCCCTTCGCGCTGGCCACATCCGAATCCATCTCTTTGCGCGCAACCGAGCTTGATCTGAACCTGCACCCTGCCGCGCGGGTCTATATCCTGCCCTGTATCGC
>NZ_DASYOK010000102.1:0-4304 GCF_036007805.1 Yoonia sp. | reverse complement strand
CAGGTTTTGAGCGCGACTGCGGGAGCGTCTGCTGGAGCGGTTGGCACATATGCTTTTCTTTCCACTGAGAACAGCACAACAACAGTAAACTTTGGTGCAACTATTGCTGGGTCTCTCTTAAAGCCAACTGGATTTCGCAGATTGTCAAGTGGTTTTCTTCAGGTTCTACAGCAAAACTCAGCGCGATCAGGTACGTGGAGGTCAGTTGGATATAAGCCTCCGAGAGCGTTCAATGGATTTGGCGAGTATGAACCAACTCTTTTTCTAAGGATTTCGTGACATGAATTATCGCAATCCCGTTTATCTTGAGAACGGCTGGATCGACTGCGAGATCGAGCATCCCCAATACGGTTGGATACCTTTTACCTGCAACCCTAACGACACAGGCGCACTGTTCGACACGGCTGCTCTGTTCGCCGAGATGCAGCCCCACGCCGCGCCCTATGTGCCGCCAACGCAGGAAGAGCTTGACGCAATGGCTGCCGCTGCTGTCCGTGCAGAGCGGGATCTCAGGCTGGCAACGGAGGTTGACCCCATTGCTGGCAATGCCCTGCGCTGGGCTGCGCTCACAGCAGAAGAGCAGCAGGCTTGGGCTGATTATCGACAGGCTCTGCTTGATGTGCCGCAGCAGGCTGGCTTTCCTCACAATGTAATTTGGCCGACGAAGCCGGAGTAAGACATGACCACGACACTGATCGCGCACAAGCGCCTAGACAAGTTAGAACCCAAGATCGAACAGATTGACCGGGATGTTGCCTCGCTCAAGACCGAGGTGAAAATCCAGTTCAAAGAGGTGTTCAACCGGGTAAAGCGCATCGAAGCAATCCTCATTGCCAGCGCCGGAACCATCATCACCATGCTGGGCGCGATCCTGTTTCAACTGGCATGAAGCGCATCTGGATAATATTGGCGCTGGCTGGCTGCACTCCGGTAATAGAAATGCCAGCGCCTGTTGCCTACCCCGGCGCGTGTCCGAGCAACAACGCTGCCTGTCAGCGCAACGCCGACGCGCAAACCCTTGCCTATATCGGCCAGCCCAATGCTGCTATGGTGCTGATGTGCCAAGACACAGCACTTGCAGAGGCTTTGCCAGAACCATGCGGTATTTCTTTGTCGCTCTACTGATTGCCGCACCTGCCTTTGCACAGGATGTGACGGGCGATTTGAACACGACAACCATTGGTTCAAACGTAGACAGCAACAACGTCACCTATAACGGCGCGGGCTCAAGCCCCGGTTCTATGCCTGCCAGCCCGGTCATGTCTGCTGTTGCGCCTACAGTGATGGGCGGTGGTGGCAATGATAGCTGCTTGATACCCAGATCGACGGGCTTGCAGGTCACCCTCTTTGGGGTATCGCGTGGCGACATGGTTCAAGACCCGGAATGTAATCGCCGCAAGGATGCTCGGCTGATCGGCACACCGCAACAGGTCGGCGGTCTTGGCCTGCAAGTGTCTGGTATCAGCGTTCTATGCCAAGGCAATGCGCAAGTGTTTCGAGCAATGGCGCTGGCGAACACACCTTGCCCTATCATGGACATAGCAACGGGTCGGCTCCTGATTGGGCGGGATGCCTTCCTGCGGTATCGTAGCGCGCCTGAAATTTATGTGGTAGGTTACGACCAAGACCGGGCATTTTGGGATGCCCTCCTTATGATCGGACAGGAGCTTCCAGATGTTCAGCAAGAAACTGGCCCTCGCCTCTCTCTTAGTGAGCGTTTCCGCTCCAGCACTCGCGCAGACGGCGGGGGAGCAGGCGATATCAGATCTGATCTCGTCGATTCAGGTGATTGAAAACCAGCTTAAGCTTTCGATTACGCTGACGAATGGCGCGGTTGGTTATGCCACGATTGGTGGTGTGACCGAAGATGATGCAATGAATGGCGCGTTGATTTCCCAAGCAATGCTTCTGGCCTATCAGGATGCGGTCGCTGCTGTGCTGGCGGCTGACTACAACACTGCGCAGAACGCGCAGGAATTGTTTATGCAGCAGCACGAAGGTGCGATGGCCAACCTGACGCTTGCTGTCGATAACCTTGTCGATGCCAGCTTCGTCATCAATCAGGCGCTTGCGGTGCAGGAATTAGCGGCGGTTGCAGACACGCGGCCCGAGCAGGCGGCACTGCAAAACATGCTGCAAAGCGACACCTACACCATCGAGCTTGGTGAGGTGGTTGCGTATAACGAAGCGATTGGTGCGGTGGAAAGCTATGCCCAACAGGCTGGTGCTTTCATGGCTGCTGCAAACAACAGCGACCTGACTGCCAGCATCGACAGCTTTGCCGCTCAGAACAACATCACGATGGGTGCATATACTGCCGTGACCTATGTGCAGAACATCGACGAGTTCATCATCGAGTGGGGCATGGATGGTTACACCTCTGGCTGGAACGGATACCTGACGGGCGAGATGCAGTCTGCTGCCGATCTCTACAACGCTGGCGTGTATTTCCAACAACAGGGAACCTACGCGGGTCTGTGATCTATGTCAGATGAAGAAGATAAAGGCGGCGTTTCGTTCAGCATCGGCGGCTATCCGATCTCAGGGTGGATGGTGGCCGTGGCTTTGCCTGTGCTGTCTGCTGTTGGCGGGGGCGCTTGGTATATCTTCGATCTACAGTCCCGCTTTCTTGGAGTGGAAGAAAGCGTCGGTGATATCCTTGATGTGGAAGCGCGAGTCCAGACACTAGAACAGGCTGCGGCTGACAGTGACTTGCGCAGCCTGTCCTCTCGGCTGTCTACTCTGACCACGCAGATGAATACCATCCTTGAAAACCAGCGCACCCTGCTTGATCTTCGGTCGTCTGTTGAGCGATCGGACCAACGCACGGCTGGCATTGACGAAACCCTGCGCAACCACAACCAAGAGATTGAGGATTTGTGGAAAGCGTTTGACGACCTTGTAGCCAACCCCATTCGATGAGGGCAGCATGACTAACGAATACGACTTCAACGGCAATGGCGTGATTGATCCCGAGGAGCGGGAAATCATGTTGGAAGATCGCCGCCGCAAGATGGAAGATGCGGATGCCAAGCGTGACGCGCAGCGGCGCATGACTTGGTTCGCTCTTGCGGGCATGGTGCTGTATCCCTTCGCTATCGTCTTGGCTTCTATGCTGGGTTACAGCGAGGCTGCGGGCCTGATTGCAGACATTGCCACTGTTTATGTGGTTGCGGTGTCTGGCGTGACTGCTGCCTACTTTGGCTTCAATGCAATGGAGGCGAACAAGTGATTGTTCGTGCGCTATACATTGCTTTTCTTGGCGTGATGCTTGGCGTTGCGCTTTCCTTTCTGGGAACAGCGGCAATCATAGTGGGAGGATAACGCATGATTGGGCAATTAATTGGACCTGTCACCGGTCTGCTCGACAAGTTTATCGAGGACAAAGACCAAAAGGCGCAGCTTGCCCATGACCTTGCAACGATGGCAGATCGTCACGCGCAAGAGCTGGCTGTTGCGCAGATCGAGGTGAACAAAGCCGAGGCTGCAAGCGGATCGATCTTCAAGGGCGGCTGGCGTCCGTTTATTGGCTGGGTATGTGGCAGTGCATTTGCCTATCACTTCGTCTTGCAGCCTGTGATCGTGTTCGTTGTGCTGGCGGTGGGTGTTGACCTGCCGCCTTTGCCTGAGTTTGACATGGCGTCACTGATGACAGTGATGATGGGTATGCTGGGCCTTGGCGGTCTGCGCACTTATGAAAAGCAGAAAGGAATTGCAAAATGAGCGAGGCAATGAAGGCGCTGCAAGCGAAGGTCGGTGTAACGGCTGATGGCGCGTTTGGCCCCAACACGGCGCGGGCGATCGCCAAGCACTATGATCTGTCGCCGGCGCGGGGTGCTCACCTTCTTGGCCAGGCTTCGCATGAGAGCGGCGGGTTCAAGCTGGTCCGTGAGAATCTGAATTATTCTGCTGAGACAATGGTTCGCGTCTGGCCGTCTCGGTTTAAGACAGTAGCAGAGGCACAGCCTTTTGCCCGCAATCCGAAAGCCCTGGCTGACAAGGTTTACTCGAACCGCATGGGCAATGGCGAGGGCGAGGGTCACGTCTACATCGGCCGCGGATTTTTGCAGCTCACCGGCAAGGATAACTACAAGTCGTTTGCATCCGACATGCGGGTGCCCGAGATCATGCAGGATCCTTCCCTGGTCGAGACCGAGTATGCCTTCGAGACTGCGCTCTGGTTCTTCGAGAAGAACAATCTCTTTGCGATCGCGGATGAGGGTGTCAGCGATGACACGATCAAGCGGATCACCAAGCGCGTGAATGGTGGTTACATCGGCCTCGATCACCGGGACAAGGAAACG
>NZ_DASYOK010000101.1:0-14064 GCF_036007805.1 Yoonia sp. | reverse complement strand
AGCCATGCCAGCAGCCTTGGCTTCTCTGATGATGAAATTGACGCCTACATCAATGACGACGCGGAAAAAGACCGGCTTGAGGGCATTGCACGCGCACAATTGGCCGGTCTGGGGGCCGTTGCAGATGATCCTGACAGCTATTGCGCCGTTGGGCGTGCCCAAATCGCTGCAAATACGCGCGTAGGTTGGCTCTTGCGCTAAGACTTTGCTGCAAGTGCGAAAAGTGATCGTTTTTTTGTCAATCTGACTGGCATCGCGTGGCCTGTCGCGTTAGAACGCGTGACAACGCGCTAGGTCCCTTGCGGCCTAAGGCGCATGAGGGAACACATAGGACACGCCATGTCTGATCTGCGCAAAGTCATCATTGATGGAAATGAGGTCGAAGTTGACGGGGCTATGACCCTGATACAGGCCTGTGAAGAAGCGGGCATCGAAATCCCGCGCTTCTGCTATCATGAGCGGCTTTCCATTGCGGGCAACTGCCGCATGTGTCTGGTTGAGGTTGTGGGCGGCCCGCCGAAACCTGCGGCCTCTTGCGCGATGCAGGTCAAGGATTTGCGCCCCGGTCCCGACGGACAGCCGCCTGTTGTAAAAACCAACTCGCCCATGGTCAAAAAGGCCCGCGAAGGCGTGATGGAGTTTCTCCTGATAAACCACCCGCTGGATTGCCCGATTTGCGACCAAGGCGGCGAGTGTGACTTGCAGGATCAGGCCATGGCTTACGGCGTCGATTTCAGCCGTTTCCGCGAGCCCAAGCGCGCGACAGAGGATCTTGATCTGGGTCCGTTGGTTGAAACACATATGACCCGCTGTATTTCCTGCACCCGCTGTGTGCGCTTTACGACCGAGGTCGCGGGTATTCACCAGATGGGCCAGACAGGGCGCGGTGAGGATGCCGAGATTACGTCTTATCTGGGCGAAACGCTCGATTCGAATATGCAGGGCAATATCATTGATCTGTGCCCCGTAGGTGCGCTGGTCTCGAAGCCCTACGCCTTTACCGCCCGTCCGTGGGAGCTGACCAAGACAGAATCAATTGACGTGATGGATGCGCTTGGATCGAACATCCGTGTGGATACCAAAGGCCGCGAAGTGATGCGGTTCCTGCCGCGCAACCATGACGGCGTGAATGAAGAGTGGATTTCCGACAAGACCCGTTTTGTCTGGGACGGTCTGCGCCGCCAGCGTCTGGACACCCCTTACATCCGCGAAAACGGCAAGCTGCGCAAAGCCAGCTGGCCCGAGGCGCTTGCTGCTGCCGCTGCCGCGATGAAGGGCAAAAAAGTCGCGGGTCTGGTCGGTGATCTGGCGCCTGTCGAAGCCGCTTTTGCGCTCAAGCAATTGATCGAAGGGCAGGGCGGCCGCGTTGAGTGCCGCACGGATGGTGCGAAACTGCCTATTGGCAACCGCTCTGGATATGTTGGCACAGCCGCGATCGAAGACATTGATAATGCCGACATGATCCTGCTGATCGGCACGAACCCGCGCGAGGAAGCGCCGGTTTTGAATGCGCGTATCCGCAAGGCGTGGTCGCGTGGTGCCAATGTTGCACGGATCGGCACGCGCGATGATTTGACCTATGATGTGGAACAAATTGGTGCAGGGCGTGATGATCTGGTGGCGTTTGCTGCCGCAGATCACAGCGACAAGAAAGATAAAAGCAGCATCGTGATTGTCGGCCAGGGTGCGATGAACGAGGCTGATGGCGACGCTGTGCTGAGCCAGGCGATGAAAGCCGCCGACGCCATGGGCGCCAAGTTGATGATCCTGCACACCGCGGCTGGCCGTGTGGGTGCCATGGATGTGGGGGCCGTTACCGAAGGCGGGCTTGAGGCTGCTCTTGAAGGGGCCGAGGTGATCTATAACCTTGGTGCTGACGAGGTTGAGGTCAAAGCCGGTGGTTTCGTGATCTACCAAGGTTCGCACGGAGATCGTGGCGCGCATCGTGCCGATATTATTCTTCCGTCCGCCGCCTATACCGAGGAAAACGGTTTGTTCGTGAACACCGAAGGCCGCCCGCAACTGGCGCTGCGCGCAAGCTTCCCACCCGGTGAGGCCAAGGAAAACTGGGCGATCCTGCGGGCGCTTTCGGCGGAATTGGGCGCAACGCTGCCATTTGATAGCATGGCGCAACTGCGTCAGGTGATTGTGGCGGCGCACCCGCATCTGGGTGACATTGATGAAGTGGCCGAGAATGAGTGGTCTGCGCTGCCGGTCAAGAAGCCTGGATCGGCTGACTTCTGCAATGCGGTGACCGACTTCTATCTGACAAACCCGATTGCCCGTGCGTCAACCCTGATGGCAGAGCTGAGTGCGAACGCGAAGGCACGGAAATCTGCGCCACTGGCCGCAGAATAAGGACGACGACAATGGTTGAATTCTTTACCAACACCAACCTTGGCATCGTCCTGGTGATCTTGGGGCAATGCCTGCTGGTGCTTGTGCCGCTTCTGGTCGCACTTGCGTTTCTGATGTATGCCGACCGCAAGGTCTGGGCGGCTGTCCAGATGCGCAAAGGTCCGAACATTGTGGGCCCGTTCGGTCTGTTGCAGTCCTTTGCCGACTTTCTGAAATACATCGTCAAGGAAATCGTCGTGCCTGCGGGTGCGGATAAATTCGTTTTCTTCCTCGCCCCGCTGATCGCCTTTGTTCTGTCGGTCATCGCTTGGTCCGTGATTCCTTTCAATGACGGCTGGGTGCTGGCGGATATCAACGTGGCGATCCTCTATATCTTCGCCATCGGCTCTTTGGAGGTCTACGGTGTCATTATGGGCGGCTGGGCCTCGAACTCGAAGTATCCGTTCCTTGGCTCGCTGCGCTCTGCGGCGCAGATGATTTCTTACGAGGTCTCGATCGGTCTGATCATCGTGGGCGTCATTATCTCTGCCGGTTCCATGAACTTTGGCGATATCGTTGCCGCCCAAGATGGCAATGCAGGCCTATTCAACTGGTTCTGGGTTGCGCATTTCCCGATGCTCTTCCTGTTCTTTATCAGCGCCTTGGCTGAAACAAACCGTCCCCCATTCGACCTGCCCGAGGCGGAATCCGAACTCGTCGCTGGCTATCAGGTGGAATATTCGTCCACACCGTTCCTTCTGTTCATGATCGGTGAATTGATGGCCGTCGTGCTGATGTGCGCACTCATCTCGCTCTTGTTCTTCGGGGGCTGGCTGTCGCCTGTGCCGTTCCTGCCGGATGGTATCTTCTGGATGGTGCTGAAGATGGCGATGTGTTTCTTCATGTTCGCGATGGTCAAGGCCATCACCCCGCGCTACCGCTATGACCAATTGATGCGCATTGGTTGGAAGGTCTTCCTGCCGCTGTCGCTGGGTTGGGTCGTGCTGGTGTCGTTCCTTGCAAAATTCGAAGTACTCGGCGGCTTTTGGGCACGCTGGGCAGTGGGAGCATAAAAAATGACGCAGATGGATTATACCCGCGCGGCAAAATACTTTCTGCTGCAGGACTTTTGGCAGGGGTTCCGGCTTGGGATGAAATACTTCTTCTCGCCCAAGGCGACGCTGAACTACCCGCATGAAAAAGGGCCGCTGAGCCCGCGTTTCCGTGGTGAACACGCCCTGCGCCGCTACCCCAATGGCGAAGAACGCTGCATTGCCTGCAAACTCTGCGAGGCCGTTTGCCCTGCACAAGCTATCACCATCGACGCCGAACCGCGCGATGACGGCAGCCGCCGCACGACGCGCTATGACATCGACATGACCAAATGCATCTACTGCGGTTTCTGTCAGGAAGCCTGTCCTGTGGATGCGATTGTTGAAGGGCCGAATTTCGAATTCAGCACCGAGACACGTGAAGAGCTGTATTACGACAAAGCCAAACTGCTTGAAAACGGCGACCGTTGGGAATCCGAGATTGCCCGCAACCTCGAGCTGGACGCGCCATACAGATGACCGACCAGAACCCCTTTGAAGCCATGATGAA
Organism: Yoonia sp.; assembly: GCF_036007805.1. GTDB lineage: Bacteria > Pseudomonadota > Alphaproteobacteria > Rhodobacterales > Rhodobacteraceae > Yoonia. The sequence goes on along the minus strand of NZ_DASYOK010000101.1, from coordinate 10,125 downwards.
GATGGGCCAGGACTGGGCCAAGTCGATGAATCTCGACATGGATGCCTTTACGCCCAAAGGCTTTGAAAAACTGTGGCCGACGATGCCCAAGGAAACCATGGAGATCTTCTTTGGCAAGGGGATCAACCCCGAGGGGCTGGACGCGAAAACGCGGCTGATGCTGACGTTGGCTGGCCTGACCGTGCTGGGCGCACAGGCCGAGGCACAGATCAGGTTGACCGTCCGCCATCTGGTAGAAGCAGGGGCCACGAAACAGGAAATCGCCGAAGTGATCGCCCAGATGGGCATGTTCGCAGGCGTGCCAGCCATGACCAAAGCGATGGAACTGGCAACCGAAGTCTTAGAAAAGGACGAAAGCGCATGACCGTCTTCGCGTTCATATTTTATCTCTTTGCCGTGACGACCGTTGCCGGTGGTCTGATGACCGTTGTGAGCCGCAATCCGGTCCACTCGGTGTTGTGGCTGATCCTTGCGTTTTTGTCCTCGGCGGGTCTGTTCGTGACCTTGGGCGCGGAATTTGTCGCGATGCTGCTGATCATCGTCTATGTGGGCGCTGTCGCGGTGCTCTTCCTTTTCGTGGTGATGATGCTCGACATTGATTTCGCCGAGTTGAAGGCCGAGATGACGAAATATCTGCCTTTGGCGCTGCTGATCGGTGTTGTGATCCTGATGCAACTGGCGCTGGCGCTGGGTGTTTGGGGCTTTGCTGACGGGGTCGAGGGACGGATTGCGGCACCTGCGGGTGATCTGGACAACACCCGCGCGCTGGGTCTGCTGATCTATGACAAATACATCCTGCTGTTCCAGCTGTCAGGCCTGATCCTGCTGGTGGCAATGATCGGGGCGATTGTGCTGACGCTGCGCCACCGCGTGGATATCAAGCGCCAGAACATCCTTGCGCAGATGTACCGTGATCCGGCCAAAGCCATGGAACTGAAAGATGTGAAGCCGGGGCAGGGTCTGTAAGCAGATATGCGGAAACTCGCGATCATATCTACGGCCATGATGCTGTTCGCCTCGACAGCCAGCGCTCTGGCGCTGGCAGAGTGCCAGCGGATCACGCATGTCAGCCATGGCGGCGAATATGGCCACCGTGATCTGGGCGAGGGCCGAGTGATGTGGACGCATTGGTGGACGCAAGAGGGGTCGTACAAAGGGTATGCGTTGGTCGAATGTGTGACGGGTGAAACGCTGTCATTCCGCGTTGCCGAGGAAAACATGGGGCGCGAGAGTGCGTTCGATCGCACGGATGATGTCCGTGAGGTGCTTGACCGCCATCAATCAGGGTCGCGGGTCTTCGCGACCTTTGAACGGATTGCGGCGGACCTGAAATTTATGACCCGTGATCTGAAGATCACAACCGAGACAACAGAAACATGCGCCTGTGCAGCGGCCTATCCGGAACTGCGTGGCGATAAGACGGAATTTGTGCTGGCGGGATAAACCCGTAGCCGGAAAACAACATGAGGTCCCGGATCAGGTCCGGGACTGCGAATAAAGACCGGGGCCCATGCCCTATGAAGGAAGATGCGTATGATCGGACTTGAACATTATCTCACGGTGGCGGCAGCCCTGTTTGTCATTGGCATCTTCGGGCTGTTTTTGAACCGCAAGAACGTGATCATCCTGCTGATGAGTATCGAACTGATGCTGCTGGCGGTGAACATCAACCTTGTCGCCTTCTCGAGCTATCTGGGCGATCTGGTGGGGCAGGTCTTTACCCTGTTCGTGCTGACCGTCGCCGCCGCCGAGGCCGCGATCGGCCTTGCGATCCTTGTTTGTTTCTTCCGCAACCGCGGGACCATCGACGTTGAAGACGTCAACGTGATGAAGGGTTAAGACCAATGGAAACCATCATTCTTTTTGCGCCTCTGGTCGGTGCCCTGCTTTGTGGCTTTGGCTGGAAATTCATCGGTGAAAAAGCGGCGCAATGGACAGCGACCAGCCTGTTGTTTCTGTCCGCCTTCCTGTCTTGGGTGATTTTCCTGACATTTGATGCCTCGGCACATGTCAATGGCAGCTATACCGTCAACCTGCTGCGCTGGATCGAAAGTGGCACGCTGTCGACCGATTGGGCGATCAAGATGGACCGCCTGACTGCGATCATGTTGATCGTGATCACAACTGTGTCCGCGCTCGTGCACCTCTATTCCTTCGGCTACATGGCCCATGACGAGAATTTCAAAGAAGGCGAAAGCTATCGCCCCCGCTTCTTTGCCTACCTGTCGTTTTTTACCTTTGCGATGTTGATGCTGGTGACAGCCGACAACCTTGTGCAGATGTTCTTTGGCTGGGAAGGTGTGGGTGTCGCGTCCTATCTCCTGATCGGTTTTTACTATAAAAAACCCTCCGCAAACGCGGCCGCGATCAAGGCCTTTGTCGTCAACCGTGTGGGTGACTTTGGCTTCGCCTTGGGTATCTTTGCGCTTTATCTGGTGACGGACAGCGTCAAGTTCGACGACATCTTTGCGGCGATCCCGGATTTGCAGGAGCACACGATCACCTTCATGTGGCGCGAGTGGAATACGCTCAACCTGATCGCGTTCCTGTTGTTTATCGGTGCGATGGGTAAATCGGCGCAGCTTTTCCTGCACACATGGCTGCCCGATGCGATGGAAGGCCCGACACCTGTGTCGGCCCTGATCCACGCAGCAACCATGGTGACCGCTGGTGTCTTCCTTGTCTGCCGCATGGCGCCGTTGATGGAATATGCACCTGCGGCCACCAGCTTTATCGTCTTCCTTGGCGCGACAACCGCGTTTTTTGCCGCAACCGTGGGTCTGGTGCAGAACGATATCAAACGGGTCATCGCCTATTCGACCTGTTCGCAGCTGGGCTATATGTTCGTGGCGGCGGGTCTGGGTGTTTACTCGGTCGCGATGTTCCACCTGCTGACACACGCGTTTTTCAAGGCGATGCTGTTCCTTGGGGCAGGGTCCGTCATTCACGCGATGCACCACGAGCAGGACATGCGGAACTATGGCGGTTTGCGCCACAAGATCCCCAAGACCTTCTGGATGATGATGATCGGCACTTTGGCGATCACTGGCGTCGGTATTCCGTTGCTTTACGTGGGCTTCCCCGTTGGCTTTGCGGGCTTCGTGTCCAAGGACGCAATCATCGAAAGCGCCTATGCAGGCACCAATGGCGGCTATGCCTTCTGGATGCTTGTTGTGGCCGCACTGATGACCAGTTTCTATAGCTGGCGCCTGATGTTCATGACTTTCTATGGCACGCCGCGCGGTGATGCCCATACCCATGACCACGCCCATGAAAGCCCGACTATCATGCTGGTGCCGCTCTATGTGCTGGCACTGGGGGCGATCTTCTCTGGCATGGTCTGGTACGGGTCTTTCTTTGGCTCCAACGACAAGGTCGGCAAGTTCTTTGGCGTGCCTTACGCAGAAGCATCAGAGCATGGTGAAGCAGCAAGCGCGGATAATGACGCCAAGGCCCATTACAACCTTGTTGGCGCGCCGGGCGAGGGCGCCATCCATAACAGCCCCGACAATCATGTGCTGAACGACGCGCATGAGGTTTCAAACTGGGTCAAGGTCGCACCGTTTCTCGCGATGCTGGCCGGTTTGGCGCTGGCCTATCAGATGTATATCCGCCGTCCCGATTGGCCGGCCAAGCTGGCCACGCAGCAGGCGCCTTTGTATCAGTTCTTGCTGAACAAATGGTACTTTGATGAAATCTATAATTTCATCTTTATCAAGCCAGCGCTGGCTTTGGGACGCTTGCTTTGGAAGCGCGGTGACACCGACACGATTGATGGCGGGATCAACGGGATTGCGATGGGGATCATTCCTTTCTTCACCCGTCTCGCTGGCCGTGCGCAGTCCGGTTATATCTTTAGCTACGTATTTGCGATGGTTCTTGGCATTGCAGTGCTCCTCACCTGGATGACGCTCTTCGGGGGAGCGAACTAATGGGCAATATTCTTTCTCTCACAACGTTCCTGCCGCTTCTGGGGGCTGTCATTCTGGCGCTGTTCCTGCGCGGTGACGATGCGGACGCACAGCGCAATGCCAAATGGGTGGCGCTGGTCACGACCGTTGTGACCTTCATCTGCTCGCTGTTCATTCTGACGAACTTTGACCCCAACAATACCGGTTTCCAGATGGTGGAAACCCGTGACTGGCTTTTGGGGCTGCAATACAAAATGGGTGTCGATGGCATTTCGATCCTCTTTGTCATGCTGACCACCTTCCTGATGCCTTTGGTGATTGCAGCCTGCTGGACCGTCGAAACCCGCGTCAAGGAATACATGATCGCTTTCCTTGTGCTGGAAACGCTGATGCTGGGTGTGTTCCTCGCGCTTGATCTGGTGCTGTTCTACCTCTTCTTCGAAGCAGGCCTCATCCCCATGTTCCTGATCATTGGCATTTGGGGCGGCAAGAACCGGATTTATGCCTCGTTCAAGTTCTTCCTCTACACCTTCCTTGGCTCTGTGCTGATGCTGGTCGCGATGGTGGCGATGTTTGCAGACGCAGGCACGACCGATATTCCAACGCTGATGACCCATACCTTCGGGACCGAGAATTTCAACGTTCTGGGTGTGCAGATCGTAGGTGGTATGCAGACGCTTTTGTGGTTGGCCTTCTTTGCCAGCTTCGCCGTCAAGATGCCGATGTGGCCTGTCCATACATGGTTGCCTGACGCGCACGTACAGGCACCCACCGCTGGATCGGTCGTGCTGGCCGCGATCCTGTTGAAGATGGGTGGTTACGGCTTCCTGCGTTTCAGCCTGCCGATGTTCCCTGTGGGATCCGAGGTGATGGGGCCGCTGGTGCTCTGGCTTTCGGCGATTGCGATTGTCTATACCTCGCTTGTGGCACTCGTGCAGGACGACATGAAAAAGCTGATTGCCTATTCATCTGTTGCGCACATGGGGTACGTGACGATGGGGATCTTTGCGGTCAACCAGCAGGGTATTGATGGTGCGATCTTCCAGATGATCAGCCACGGGTTTATCTCGGGTGCGTTGTTCCTTTGCGTCGGTGTGATCTACGACCGGATGCACACCCGCGAGATTGACGCCTACGGCGGTCTGGTGAACCGGATGCCGGCCTATGCGCTGATCTTCATGTTCTTCACCATGGCGAACGTGGGTCTGCCGGGGACATCGGGCTTTGTTGGTGAATTCCTGACGTTGATGGGTATTTTCCAGGTCAACACATGGATCGCAGTCTTTGCGACATCCGGTGTGATCCTGTCTGCCGCCTATGCGCTGTGGCTTTACCGCCGTGTTGTGATGGGCGACCTGATCAAAGAGAGCCTGAAAACCATCTCTGACATGACCACGCGTGAGCGCGCGATCTTTGCGCCACTGGTGGTGATGACACTGCTTTTGGGTGTGTACCCCGCTCTTGTTCTCGACATCATCGGCCCAAGCGTTGCGGCGCTGGTTGATAACTATGACACCGCGCTTGCGACCTTTGAGGCCGCAACGCAGTTTGCTTCGAATTAAGGAAAGCCCGTTATGATTGGTGCTGATATCCAAATCCTGATGCCCGAAATTGTGCTGGCGGTCTACGCCATGGGCGCATTGATGGCGGCGGTCTATACGACCAAAGACGGCATGGCACCGCTTCTGACCTGGGCCACCTCGGGTCTGTTTGTGCTGCTGGCGGTCTGGATCGGGATCAACGGGCAGGGCACGAATATCGCCTTTGGCGGCATGTTCGTGGATGACGGCTTTGCGCGGTTTGCCAAGGTGGTGATCCTGCTGTCCGCTGCCGCTGTGCTGTTGATGTCGGAAAGCTATATGCAGCGCCGTGGCCTGTTGCGGTTCGAGTATCCGGTGCTGATCGCCCTGGCTGTCGTGGGTATGATGGTCATGGTCAGCGCAGGCGATCTGATGGCACTTTATATGGGCCTCGAATTGCAGTCACTGGCGCTTTATGTTGTGGCATCGCTGCGCCGCGATAGCGTGAAATCAACAGAAGCGGGCCTGAAGTACTTTGTGCTGGGCGCGCTGTCCTCCGGTTTGCTGCTCTACGGTGCATCGCTGACATACGGTTTCGCGGGCACGACGCTCTTTGCGGGCATCATCGAGGCAACGGCGGATGAACCATCGCTCGGGCTGCTCTTTGGTCTGGTCTTCCTGATTGCTGGCTTTGCGTTCAAGGTCTCTGCCGCCCCGTTCCATATGTGGACACCTGACGTGTATGAGGGCTCGCCCACACCGGTCACGGCGTTCTTCGCAACCGCGCCCAAAGTTGCCGCCATGGCGCTGTTCGCGCGCGTCGTGCATGACGCATTCGGCGGGATCGTCGGTGACTGGCAGCAGATCGTGGCGTTCCTCGCCGTTGTGTCCATGTTCCTTGGTGCGATTGCCGCGATCGGGCAGAAAGACATCAAACGTCTGATGGCCTATTCCTCGATTGCGCATATGGGCTTTGCCCTGATGGGGCTGGCTGCAGGCACTGCCTTTGGTGTGCAGGCCATGCTGATTTATATGGCGATCTATGTGACGATGAATATCGGCACCTTTGCGTTCATTCTGTCGATGGAACGTGACGGGCGGCCGGTGACCAATATCGAAAGCCTCAAGATGTATTCCAAGCGCCAACCACTGCGCGCGCTTGCAATGCTTGTCCTGCTCTTTAGCCTTGCGGGGGTGCCACCGATGGTCGGTTTCTTTGGCAAGTTCTACGTGCTGCGTGCGGCCTATGATGGCGGGTTGGCATGGCTGGCTGTGGCCGGTGTGATCGCGTCCGTGATTGGTGCCTTTTACTATCTGCGCATCGTGTACTTTATGTACTTCGGAGAGGAGGGCGAGGTGCTGGACGGCAAGATCAACCCTGTGCTCTGGGGCTTCCTGATGGGATCTGCGGCGGTCATGTTGATCGGTGTCGTCAACCTCTTCGGCATCGAGCCGATCGCGGCGGCTGCCGCGGCGACGCTTGTCAACTAAGGGCACCGGACACGGGCCTTGGCCCGAGGGGTACGCCTGCGTCGTGCTGGACACTGTGGACAGCACGATGACCGAGGCAGCACGACGGGCCCCCGATATCACCTGCCCGACATGGATCATGGCTAAGCATCAAACCGCAGCGCGGGGGCGGCGGGGCCGCGCGTGGATCGTGCCGGAAGGCAACCTGAACGCGACATTGATTTTCCGGCCCGAGGCGACACCGGCAGAGGCCGCGAAACGGTCTTTTCTGGCAGCGAATGCGCTTTATCAGGCGCTTTCAATTTACGTATCTGCCGACAAGCTTGCGCTCAAATGGCCCAATGATGTGCTTTTGTCGGGGGGCAAGGTGGCGGGGATCCTGCTGGAAAGTTCGGGAAGCGGGCCTTTTGTAAACTGGCTGTCGATCGGGATCGGGGTGAACCTCAAACATACGCCAGAAGGGGTTGAGGGGGCTGCCTTTGCGCCCACCAGTCTTGCGGAGGCTGGTGGAGAGCTGGTGTCCCCGCAGGATTTCCTTGCGACCCTTGCCGATGCGTATGCCACACAGGAAGCCAAGCTGATGCGCCTCGGTTTCGACCGTATCCGTGATGAGTGGCTGTCCAAGGCCGCGCGTCTGGGTGAGGTCATAACCGCGCGTACGGGCCGCGAGGATGTGACAGGGATTTTTGACAGTATCGACCGTGAGGGCAATCTTGTCTTGATCACAGGTACCGGGCCGCGTGCGATCCCGGCGGCCGATATATTCTTTTCATAAGGGAGGCGGCCCCATGCTTTTGGCCATCGACTGCGGCAATACCAATACCGTTTTTTCCATCTGGGACGGAGCAAAGTTTATCGCGACATGGCGCACCAGCACCGAATGGCAGCGCACGGCTGATCAGTATTATGTCTGGCTGTCCACGTTGATGCGGTTCCAGAATGTCGACGTGATGATTGACGAAGTGATCGTCAGCTCGACCGTGCCGCGTGTGGTGTTCAACCTGCGGGTCTTTGCGGACCGTTACTATAATTGCCGCCCGCTGGTGGTCGGTAAGCCCGATTGCCTTTTGCCCACAGCGCCGCGCGTTGATGCGGGTACGCAAGTGGGGCCGGACCGGTTGGTCAATGCCGCCGGTGCCTTTGACCGGCATGGTGGCAACCTGATCGTGGTGGATTTCGGCACAGCGACCACCTTTGATGTGGTGGCCGAGGACGGCGCCTATGTGGGCGGTGTGATTGCACCGGGGGTCAACCTGTCGCTTGAGGCGCTGCATAATGCCGCTGCGGCCCTGCCGCATGTGGACATTACCCAGCCACAACGCGTAATCGGGACCAATACCGTGGCCTGTATGCAATCAGGCATCTTTTGGGGTTACATCGGGCTGGTGCGTGAGATATGCGCGCGGATCAAAGCAGAACGTGACGTGCCGATGCAGGTTATCGCCACGGGGGGCCTCGCCCCGTTGTTCCAACAGGCCGAAACCCTATTTGACGCGTTCGAAGACGATCTGACGATGCACGGCCTAACCGTCATCCACAAATATAACAAGGACAACGCATGAGCGACCGCCTGATCTATCTACCCCTCGGAGGTGCCGGTGAAATCGGCATGAATGCCTATGTCTATGGCTATGGGCCTGCGGGCAAAGAGCGGCTGATCGTTGTCGATCTGGGCGTGACCTTTCCCGATATGGACGGCACACCGGGGGTGGATCTGATCCTGCCGGATATTTCCTGGCTGAAAGAACGCAAGGGGCAGATCGAGGCGATCTTTATCACCCATGCGCATGAAGACCACGTCGGCGCGATCGGTCACTATTGGGAACAATTGGGCGCCCCTGTCTATGCGCGCCCCTTCACCGCCAATATCGCGCGGCGCAAGCTGGAAGAACACGGGCACCCCGAAAACGTGGTCAGGGTCGTGGGGGTTTATCCCGAGATGATCAAATGCGGCCCGCTCACGGTATCATATTTGCCCATCAGCCATTCGATCCCCGAAAGCGCGGGCCTGCTGATTGATACGCCCGAGGGCCGCGTGCTGCATTCCGGCGATTTCAAGATCGACGAAACCCCTGTGGTCGGCGATCCGTGGAACGAAGCACTTTGGGAAGAGGTGTCAAAGGATGGCGTCAAGGCGCTGATCTGTGACAGTACCAACGTGTTCTCGCGTGATCCGGGCCGGTCCGAGTCCTCGATCGGCGACGCGATTTCCGAGATGATGAAAGAAGCCGAAGGCATGGTCGTGGCAACCACCTTTGCCTCCAACATCGCACGATTGAAAACACTGGCGATTGCCGCGCAAAAGGCGGACCGGTCGGTCGTTCTGCTGGGCCGTGCCATGCGGCGTATGGTCGAAGCGGCCACCGAAGTGGGCATTCTCAAAGGTTTCCCGCCCGTTGTTTCGCCCGAGGACGCGCTGCAGATGCCGCGCAACAACGTGATGTTGTTGGTCACCGGCAGCCAGGGTGAACGCCGCGCGGCCAGCGCGCAGCTTGCGCAGGGCAACTATATGGGGATCAAGTTGCAGGACGGGGATACGTTCCTGTTTTCCTCCAAAACCATCCCCGGCAATGAACGTGGCGTGATCCGGATCATGAACCAGCTCTCCGAGCTGGGCGTTGACGTGATCGACGATGCAGGCGGCAAATACCACGTGTCCGGCCACGCCAACCGCCCCGATCTTGTGCGTTTGCACCAGATCACCAAACCCCAGACCCTGATCCCGATGCACGGCGAACACCGCCATCTGCGTGAACACGTGAAACTGGGTGCCGAAAGCGGACTGTCGGGGATCGTGGCGGTCAACGGCATGATGATTGATCTCTCTGGCAACCAGCCCACTGTGGCTGAATATATCGACACGGGCCGGACCTATCTGGACGGTTCGGTGCAAGTGGGTGCGATGGATGGTATCGTGCGCGACCGTATCCGCATGGCGATGAACGGGCATATGGTTGTGACGCTGATCATTGACGAGAATGATGAGCCATTGGGCGACCCTTGGGTGGAAATCATGGGGCTGGCCGAGACAGGGCGGAACAATGCTGCTTTGGTCGAGGTCGTTGAAGAAGACCTGAGCCAGTTTGTGAACCGCGCCGATGCCAAGACATTGCGCGACGAGGTAAAGCTGGAAAAAGAGCTCAAGACGATTGCGCGGCGGTCGGCACAAGGCGAGATCGGCAAAAAGCCTGAAGTGACAGTGATTGTGTCAAGGCTGGGGTAGG
>NZ_DASYOK010000100.1:0-7529 GCF_036007805.1 Yoonia sp. | reverse complement strand
GACGGGAACCTGTTTATTGATGAAGGGGCCGAGGGGTTGGCCGTGGGGGATGTGGTCAAGGTCGCGGTTGAGGAAGCGGGGGAGTATGATTTGTGGGGCAAACGCGGATAGAAAAATAAACCGAAATGCAGTCCACTTCTTTCATCTGGCAGCCTACCTCATCTAATGACTGTCAGATCGTGTCCACCGATAGTCAGCGTTTTATCAATTGGTATATCAGCAGCATCCAATAGGGCTTTCCAAAGTACTTTTTCATCTTCTCTGCAGAGATTCACAAATTCTCTGCTGACCCTTTTTTCCCATTGCGATTTCAACGCATCCCACACTTCAGGTTCAACATTTGAGATTTCAGTCTTGTCGATGATTTCAGGCTTCCCGTGCGCTAGAGTATCTCGAAAGCGTTTCAAATCCGCGATCGTTTGAAGGGGCCGATTACCCCATTCGAAGTCTAATGGCAGCACTCTAAGCAGAAGATCAATTTTCTCACGCAAGTTCGCCCTTTCCGGCCAGCCATTTTCAAGGACTTTAAAGCCTACAAAGTTAACTTTAGCTTCAACGCTGAAGGCGGCAAAAACCAAGGCTGCCATCATGTCCAAGCCACATCCATCCAAATTGCCATCTTCAAATTTTTTGTTCATAGTTGTTTGAAACCAATGGGCACAATTGGACAGATCATTGTGAATATAGCGCTCTGCCGTAGTCCTAATTTCAAATTTCTCCGCCATGAGCTTCGTACCTAGCCTGAGTCCGTGTTTCAGTTTCACCATAAACCTAAACGGAAGATAGGGAAAACCAAGACGCCTGTAGTGGACTCCACCCACTCACACCTACATCGCCCGACTGGATCGATATCAAGTCGGCTCAAACCCTCCCCCATGGAGAGGGCGCTTCGCACCCACCCCGAGGTCCAGACGCTGCCCTGATGTTGCGCAAGACGCGTATCGGAGGGTTTAGGTTGCTTTGCCAGCCGCGGCACTCCCATTGCATACGTAGGGTGGGTGAAACCCACGTGTCGGGCGCGTGGGTTTCACCCACCCTACATCCCGTCCAGCGGCTGTAGAGGGCTCCTCCAGGTCGGCCGCTGCCCTCCCATTGCACCCCCAAAAACAAAAGGCGCATCACTCACATGACACGCCTTCGCACATATTCATATTCGGCAGGGTTCCCCCCGCAGCCCGTTAGCTCTTGGCGGGGGCCTTTGCTTCTGGTGCTTTCGCATCAGGCTTGGCCGCAACCGTTTCGGTCTTTGGCGTTTTCACGGCCGTATCGGGTGTCTTTTGTGTGCTGAGGTCTTTGAAGGACATGGTGATCCCTTTCATGGCGCCGTCCCGAAATAGGGCGGCTCTGATACAGGTGACCATGCCCGCCCCGCTTTACAAGGCCAGCAGGTCCGGGGTTCACCCCGACACCCCCGTCGCATCCAGATAGACCCGCACCGCATCCTGCACGCGGCGGAAGCGGTCACCGCCCAGCTTCACGCCGCCAAACCACCGTGTCACCACGATGATGTGGCCTTCAAGCCCTTCGCGCTCCAGCATCCGCAAGATCACAATACCTGCGCCGCTTTCGCCGTTGTCATTTTTCAGGGGGCCGTCGGGCAGCAGCACCGCCCATGTATTATGGGTCGCTTTGGCGAATTTCTTGCGGCGGCACAGCGCCTTCACAAAGGCCCGCGCCTCATCCGGTGACCCAACAGGACCACCTGCGACCGCGTATTTCGATCCACGGTCGCTTACTGCATTTTCGATGATCTTCAGGACCTTGTCCTCAGATCAGGACGTGACCTCACGCGCAGCGCTGTAGCTGCAGCCGCTGCCCATCGCAGGCACGGCCGACTGGGACGTGGACGCACAGGCGCCGGCGGTCGCATCCCATGCGGTGCCTGCGGGGCAGGTCTGGGTTTGCGCGACAGGCTCTGTCGGGGTCGGAAGGGTGGTATTTTGCGCAAAAGCTGCCGCAGGCAGCATCGCAAAGGCAAGTACTGTGAGACGCATAATGTCCTCCTAGGGTGGGAATGTGAAACAATGTTAGCCCATCCCTGCACTAAATCAACCGGCGCAATGTCACAGGCTTGACCCACATCAAGGCGAACGGAGCGTTACTTTGCTACATTCCAGCCATGCAAAGAAGGAGAAGCGCATGCAAGATGCCGTTGTGGCCGACAAGCCCAAACTGCCCAGAACCCGCAAGCCAGCAGGCCTGCCACGCATGGCCCGCCGCCCCTATGAGGCGGAGAAGGCGGAGTTACAGGCAGAGCTTTTGAAGGTCCAGCTTTGGGCGCAAGAGACCGGTCAGCGTTTTGTGCTGCTGTTCGAAGGGCGTGACGCCGCTGGTAAGGGCGGCACGATCAAGCGCTTCACCGAACACCTCAACCCCCGTGCCGCACGCGTCGTGGCCCTGAACAAACCCACAGACGAAGAACGCGGCCAATGGTATTTCCAGCGTTACATCGAACACCTTCCGACATCGGGCGAAATGGTGCTTTATGACCGCAGCTGGTACAATCGCGCAGGTGTTGAGCGGGTCATGGGGTTTTGCGAACCCGAAGAGTACCTTGAATTCATGCGCCAGACACCCGAGCTGGAACGGATGCTGACCCGTTCGGGCATCCGCCTTTACAAATACTGGTTCTCGGTCACGCAGGCCGAACAGAAACGCCGCTTCGACGCCCGTGAGACCGACCCGCTCAAGCAGTGGAAGCTCTCGCCGATCGACAAGGCAAGCCTTGATAAATGGGCGGACTATACCGAAGCGAAAGAAGCGATGTTCTTTTATACCGACACCGCCGACGCGCCATGGACCGTGGTGAAATCCAATGACAAGAAACGCGCGCGCCTCAATTGCATGCGGCATTTCCTGTCAACGCTGGATTACCCCGGCAAGGATCACACAATCGCCCAAGCCCCCCAGCCACAGATTGTCGGCAGTGCGCAAAAGGTGATCCATCGTGCCGAACATATTTTGGGCACCGCCCTGCATCCGGACACGCGCAAGTTAAGGGCCTAAGACCTGCTTGCAGGCGCAAGACATCTAACGGTCTTGCGCCCATGCGCCTGATCATGCGCACCAATAATTTCTGTGAAATGACAAAGAGATCGCGCAATCCCTTGCGCAATCATCAATACAAGGTCTTGCCTTGTGTCGCTTAATCCTGATGCAACGCGGCAAAAGTCTCGCGATTTTCGCAATATTCAGGGGCGTGCTCCAGCTTTGGTGCATCCGCCAGCAGACGATCGCATTTTCCGACCTGTGTGCAACCACGGCAACTGGTGATCATATCGGCGTATTCGTCGATATTGATCCTATTTTCATCCAGCGCGGTCGAAAGATCGACCTCACAGGCATCGGCCATTTTGATGACACGCCAGAAATGTTCGCGTGCGTCGCCCAAGGTTTGCATCTTTGATCCTCCGGTTGCGGGTAGGCTTAGGATAGCGCCCCGCCGGAATCGGTACCTTGCGCTAGATCAAGTCAGTAAGACGCACCCTTTCCAGTGATAATCGCCTGCACCAACGACGCCTCGGCCCAGGTATCCCGCCCGCCACGCATCCGGATTTCGGTCAGTTGCGCCTGCGCCAACACCAAATCACCCGAGGCCACATGCCCCTGCCCCATATAGGACCGCGCCAGAAAATTGTTCGGGTCCGCCGCAAGTGCCGCATCATAATAGGCCATGCCACGATCAACGCGGCCCGCTTTACGGTGGTTGAAACCGTAATAGGTCAACGCGAGCGGGACCTGCGGATCTTCAAGCGTATCCAGCACATCAAGGGCCGCCTGATAATACCCCGCATAGGCCAGCTCACGCACATCATCCAGTCGCGCGCTATCGTCATTGGTGCTCTCGACGGGGTCCATGCAGCTTTGTGTCGCCAGATCAAAGACCTGCCCTTCGGCACATTGCGTGGTTGTCTCGGATGGCGTGGGGGGCGTCGCGCTCCCGCCACCTGCGGCAAAGGCAGCCATCGGGAACAGGGCGAGGGTCAGTGTCGTCAGGCGCATCGCTGTCTCCATCGATGTCACTTGTCAACTTAGCCCGCGACGCGCCCTCGAAAAGATCATCCCCAAAATGTCGCACAGGCCGCTACGACAGAAGGCCTACAATTACACAGACCCATGCAACACCAACGCCCACAGCCGTCACCGCTACAGCCGCCGACCCACAGTCCTTGGCCTGCTTTGCGGCATCGCGTTTTTCCGTGCTGATATCATCCACAACACGTTCGATCGCAGTGTTCATGCACTCGGCGGCCAGCACGATAATCCCGCCCATCAGCAGCATCCCCCGTTCGCCCGCCGAAAGCGGCAAGATGAATGCCAGCACGCCAAAGACCACATTCGCCACGAGCCATTGCGACAACGACCCTTCTGTTTTGTACACATGGGCAAACCCGTCCCATGACCAGATTGCCCGTTGCCGAACCCGCAAAACCTGTTGCCACATAATTTTAACCTTTCGCGATCTAGACTGAGACTGCGCCATCAAGCCGCAGCTGCCAAGACCTGCACTGACCCAACGGAACATTTGACCCAAGGAGCGACCCCAGTAAATTCGGCTTGTCACAACGAAGGTAAACCGCATGTATCCCACCTACGCCCGCTCCGAACGTATCGCTGATGGCACAATGCACGCGGTGGGCGTGTTGGGAGCCGTCACAGGGGCCATTGTGCTGATCATCTGGTCGCTGGGCACCGCAACGCCTGGACAGATTGCTGCGATTTGCGTCTACGGCGCCACGCTTATCGCGACATTCGTCGCCTCGGCCCTTTACCACATGACCCCGTGGGAAGGGATCCGCCCGCTCCTGCGCCGCTTTGACCACGCCGCCATCTATCTCAAGATTGCCGGCACCTATACGCCGCTTGTGGTGATGATCGGCAGCGGCTTTGCCTATGCGGTGCTCGCAATCGTCTGGGGCATGGCCGTGATCGGCATGACACTCAAACTCTTCTTCTGGCAAACACCGGGGCGGTTCGGGCCAGCGCTCTACCTGATCATGGGATGGCTCAGCCTTGCCCTTGTCTGGTCGCTCTGGCCGGTTGTGCCGGCATCCGTGATGGTGCTGATCGCCATTGGCGGCCTGCTTTATACGGCGGGTGTGCCATTTTATGCCAGCGAAACGCTGAAATTCTCGACCGCGATCTGGCACGGGTTTGTTGTCACCGCGTCGGGGTGTTTCTTTGCGGCTATCGCAATCGCCATGGCGGCGCTCACCTAAAGCCCTGCCGCAACCCTCTGCACAGTGCGCACGCGTTCCGCGTTGGGCGGGTGCGTGCCCAGAAAACGATCCCCCGGATCAGGAATACGGAAGAAGAATTCCGCGCCCCGCAGCGGATCGAACCCGGCCGCCGCAGCAATCCGCGTGCCCAGCGCATCGGCCTCCAGCTCGAATTCCTTGGAATAGGTCCGCGCCCCCACAGTGGCTCCGATCCGCTGTGCGCTCTCGATATCTGTAGCCCCCAGCGCACCGGCCAATGCCCCCACCAAAAGCCCGCCCATGGCCGCGTTCTGCTGCTGGCGCCCGATGTGGCCAAGAATATGGTGCGCCGCCTCATGCGCCATGACAAAGGCCAGCTCATCGCGGTTGCGCGCCTCGGCAATCAACGGCACCGTAAAGCCGATCACCGGACGCCCCGCGCGATCGAGCGTCTGAAACGCATTCACCCCGCGTTCCGCACGGGTATCAATCACGATCTGGAAATCGCAGTTGGATTGCTGCCTGCTGCTGCGGCAGAATTGCTCGGCCACCGGTTTGACGCGGCGTACGACAAAGTCGAAATTATCGACCGCTTGCCGCTGGGACAGGCGCGGCGTCACCGGTGCGGCCGCTTGCATCACCGGCTGTGGCGTCGGTGCTTCGACCACCACAGGGGAACAGGCGCTGATGACCACGCAAAGAAGAAGGGGCAAAAAACGGATCATGGGGCCTTCGCTGACAACTTGCTTTCAAAGCGAAACTAGCATTTGCCCGGATCACGGCAACTGCGCATGTAAGCACACAGCAACAGAACGCGCACGACAGGGCATTGCGCAATTGTAAGCCCGCAAATCGCAGGCTAGGCTAGCCGTATGTTTACAATCGAACACGACTATGATGCCACCGTTGTCACCTTGGTTGACGAAGGTGCCGCACCCCTGAAAGAAGACGTCATCATCAACGCCTTTGATGATTGCATCACGATATCCCAGTTTGATCCGCGCACCGATGAGGTGGTCCGCATCACGCTGTCGCTCACGCAACTGCGCGATCTTGAGGCGGCGCTGGATCTGCCGGAAGGCATCTATCAACTGCGCAAAGGCTAGCAGCACATGACCACAGGTTTCTTTTGGGACGAACGGTGCTTTTGGCACGGTGGCGGCAATTATGCAGGGATGCTGCCAGTGGGCGGATTGGTCCAGCCACTGGACGGCGGCCTGCCCGAAAGCCCCGAAACCAAGCGCCGCCTGAAGAACCTGATCGAAGTGACAGGGCTTGCTAATGACCTCGCGCTGCAAGGTGCCGCCCCTGCAACCCGCGAAGACCTCTTGCGCGTCCACCCTGCGCATTATCTGGATGAATTCAAAGCGCTGTCCGACGCCGGCGGCGGTGAACTCGGGCGGCGCACCCCCTTCGGTCCCGGCGGGTATGAACTCGCAGCCCTTTCCGCCGGTCTTGCCAAAGCCGCTCTTGCGGCGGTCCTGCGCGGTGAGCTTTCCAATGCCTACTCCCTCTCGCGCCCGCCCGGCCACCATTGCCTGCCGGACTATCCCAACGGGTTCTGCCTGCTCAACAATATCGGCATCGCGATCGAGGCCGCCAAAGCCGCAGGGCTGGCAGGCCGCTTTGCCGTGCTCGACTGGGACGTGCACCACGGCAACGGCACAGAAGCCGTATTCTACGACCGGTCCGATGTCCTCACCGTCTCGCTCCACCAAGAACGCAACTACCCCATGGACACCGGCGCCTTTACCGACCGCGGCACCGGTGCCGGCAAAGGCTATAACCTCAACATCCCCCTGCCCCCCGGCACGGGGCACACAGGCTATCTGGCCGCGATGGAGCGCCTCGCCCTGCCCGCCATCCGCGATTTCGCGCCGGATGTGCTGATCATCGCCTGCGGTTTTGATGCCGCCGCCAATGACCCGCTGGGCCGGATGCTCGCCACCGCCGAAACCTTCCAGATGATGACAGCCCAAGTCATGGCGCTGGCGGCGGACATCTGCGACGGCAAACTGGTGATGGTCCACGAGGGCGGCTATTCGGAAACCTATGTCCCGTTCTGCGGCCACAACGTGTTGCAGGAAATGTCCGGCAGCAAAATCACCGCCCCTGACCCCTTCGCCGAGGTCTTCCCCCTGCGCCAGCCGGATGCACGGTTTGATGCGTTTGTTGACAATTGGCTGGCCGAGATGAAAGCAGTACTCTAGGCAGTTGCCTTGGAACCGCTGCTTGCCCAGCCCGACGCGGGCGAAATCAACACAAAAGCCAAGCACCTGTCATCCGCACCAGACCGTTGCGCAGTTTGCGCAAAAGGTCAGATTTGCGGAC
>NZ_DASYOK010000099.1:0-12042 GCF_036007805.1 Yoonia sp. | reverse complement strand
TGCACCCGATGTTGTCTTTAATGCGCTCCACGGGCGCTGGGGCGAGGACGGCGCTATTCAGGGCGTTTTGGAATGGCTGAAAATTCCATACACACATTCGGGCATTCTGGCCTCTGCACTGACACTGGATAAGCAGCGCACCAAAGATGTCTACCGCAAGGTCGGTCTACCGGTTGTCGATAGTATTCTGGCATCGGCCGATGCCGTGCGCGCGGCCCATGTCATGCCGCCGCCCTATGTGGTGAAGCCCTATAACGAGGGGTCGAGCGTCGGCATCTACATCGTGGATGAAGCCGCAAACGGCCCGCCGCAACTGTCCGATGATATGCCAGAGAAGGTCATGGTCGAAGCCTTTGCGCCTGGCCGTGAGTTGACCACGACAGTGATGGGCGACCGTGCGCTGACGGTCACCGATATCATCACCGATGGCTGGTATGACTATCACGCCAAATATGCGCCCGGCGGATCACGGCACGAATTACCCGCCAAAGTGCCGGCCGAGATTTTCGATGCCTGCATGGAATACGCCCTGCGTGCGCATCAGGCCTTGGGGTGCCGCGGTGTCAGCCGGACTGATTTTCGCTGGGATGAAACCCGGGGGCTTGACGGGTTGATCCTGCTGGAAACAAACACCCAGCCGGGGATGACGCCCACGTCTCTGACGCCAGAGCAGGCCGCCCATGTGGGTATTTCCTTCCCTGAACTGTGCCGCTGGATGGTGGAGGATGCATCATGCGATCGCTGATCCGCCGCACGTCCCCCGATGCGCTGCCGCGTGATCCCGCACCCTCGCGCATGGGGTACCGCTATCAGCGCATGATGCTGACACCGGGGTTTCGCGGGACCGTGCGGATCGGGGTGCCGATCCTGTTGATCCTGATCATTGCGGGCTCGTGGTATTCCAAACCCGAGAACCGCGCGGCGCTTGCCGCGACGATAGAAGAAGCAAAGCAGAGTTTTCAGGAACGCCCGCAATTCATGGTGCAAAGCATGAATGTCGTGGGCGGTGATTTATCGGTGCTGACAGAAGTGGCTGCGCTGCTGCCCTCTGAATTCCCTGTGTCGTCATTCGCCCTCGATCTTGAAAAGATCCGCACGGAGATTGAAGCGCTTGATCCGATCAAGTCTGCCTCTGTCCGTGTGGGGCAGGGTGGTGCGCTTGAGGTGCAATTGACCCCGCGTGTGCCTGTGGCGCTTTGGCGGGATGGCACCGTGCTGCGCTTGATTGATGCCGATGGGGTGCAGTCCGGCGCCATCATGGCACGGGCCGAACGTCTTGATTTGCCACTGATTGCAGGGGACGGAGCCGAGGAAAACATCGCGCAGGCGCTGCGCCTTTTTGCGGCGGCAGGTCCTTTGATAGACCGGGTGCGCGGCCTTGTCCGCATGGGCGAGCGGCGCTGGGATATGGTGCTGGACCGGGATCAGCGTATTCTGTTGCCCAGCGAAAACCCCGTTGCCGCGCTGGAGCGCGTCATCGCGCTCAACGATGCGCAGGACATGCTGAGCCGTGATGTCGCTGTCGTGGATATGCGCAATACAAACAGACCGACACTCCGGATGAACGAAGAGGCCGCAGAGGCGCTGCGCCGGGGCAATACAACAATAAGCACAAATGAGGCAGGGAATTAAATGGGCGATCTCTACGACAGCCAGCGGGCAATGCGGCAAATGCGTAAGGCGGCGATGCAGCGGGGCGTCGTGGCCATTCTGGATGTGGGCACTTCCAAAATCGCCTGTCTGGTGCTGCGGTTTGATGGGCCAGAGCAGTTTCGTAGCAGTGATGGTGTCGGGTCACTTGCGGGGCAATCGCAGTTTCGCGTGATCGGCGCGGCGACGACACGGTCGCGCGGTGTGCGCTTTGGCGAGATTGACGCGATGCAGGAAACCGAGCGCGCGATCCGCACAGCGGTACAGGCCGCGCAGAAAATGGCGAATGTACGGGTGGATCACGTCATCGCCTGTTTGTCGGGCGCGCGTCCGCGGTCTTATGGGCTTGATGGTACACTCGATGTCAGCGGCGGCATGGTGACCGAACAGGATATCAGCCAGGTCATGGCATCTTGTGATGTGCCTGATTATGGCGCGGACCGCGAAGTCTTGCATGCGCAGCCGGTGAATTTTGCACTGGATCACCGGTCAGGTCTGGCTGACCCGCGTGGTCAGGTTGGCAATCAGCTCAAGACCGATATGCATATGCTGACGGTCGATGCCACGGCGATCCATAACCTCTTTTACTGCATCAAGCGCTGCGATCTCGAACTCGCGGGGCTTGCCTCTTCGGCTTATGTCTCGGGCATGTCGTCTTTGGTTGAGGACGAGCAGGAACTGGGTGCGGCTTGTATTGATCTGGGCGGTGGGTCGACCGGTATCTCGGTCTTCATGAAGAAGCATATGATATTTGCCGATAGCGTTCGGATGGGTGGGGAGCACGTGACCTCTGATATCTCGATGGGGCTGCAAATTCCTGCGGCAACGGCTGAACGGATCAAGACATTTTATGGTGGCGTCGTGGCGACCGGCATGGATGACCGTGAAATGATCGAGATCGGTGGTGACACCGGCGATTGGGAACATGACCGCCGCACAGTCAGCCGCGCCGAACTGATCGGTATTATGCGCCCGCGCGTCGAAGAAATTCTGGAAGAAGTCCGCGAGCGACTGGACGCGGCGGGGTTTGAGCATCTGCCGGGCCAGCAGATCGTGTTGACCGGTGGCGGCAGCCAGATTCCCGGGCTTGATGGTTTGGCCAGCAAAATTCTGGGCCAACAGGTCCGCTTGGGGCGTCCGTTGCGCGTACAGGGGTTGCCACAAGCCGCCATTGGCCCCGCGTTTTCCAGTGCTGTGGGCCTGACGCTTTTTGCGGCCAACCCGCAAGATGAGTGGTGGGATTTCGAGATTCCCGCAGAGAATTATCCCGCGAGGTCGCTGAAAAGAGCGGTCAAATGGTTTAAAGATAACTGGTAATGCGCAAGATATTGCCCATTGGCCGAAATCAGGCGGTAAAGCTAAGGTTTTTGTCCAGATTTGGTGGCAATTTTGTGTTTTTGTCGTGACCTTTCGGCATCACTTGGTTATTATGAGACTCAATAAGCAGTAATGGCCCGCGGGCACGGGCATTTTAAAACAGGCGGATCGCGTTATGACATTGAACCTCTCTCTTCCGGGACACGACGAACTGAAACCACGGATTACTGTGTTTGGTGTTGGTGGCGCGGGCGGTAACGCCGTGAACAACATGATCGAGCAAGAGCTTGATGGCACAGAATTCGTTGTCGCCAATACTGACGCGCAGGCGCTGCAGCAGTCGCGTGCAACGTCTAAGATCCAGATGGGCCTGAAAGTGACCGAAGGATTGGGCGCTGGTGCGCGTGCCTCTGTCGGCGCAGCCGCCGCAGAAGAGAGCATCGAGCAGATCGTTGACCACCTTGCCGGCGCGCACATGTGTTTCATTACTGCCGGCATGGGCGGTGGAACCGGTACCGGTGCGGCGCCGATCATCGCGCAGGCTGCACGTGAGCTGGGAGTTTTGACTGTCGGTGTTGTGACCAAGCCCTTCCAGTTCGAAGGCGCAAAGCGCATGAAGCAGGCTGAAGAAGGTGTTGAAGCCCTTCAGAAAGTTGTTGATACGCTAATTATCATTCCGAACCAGAACCTGTTCCGTCTGGCGAATGAAAACACAACCTTCACCGAAGCCTTCGCGCTTGCTGATGACGTCCTTTACCAAGGTGTGAAGGGCGTGACCGATCTGATGGTGCGTCCCGGACTAATCAACCTCGACTTTGCGGACGTACGCGCCGTGATGGACGAGATGGGCAAAGCGATGATGGGCACAGGCGAAGCCGAAGGTGAAAACCGTGCTATTCAGGCCGCTGAAAAGGCCATCGCGAACCCTCTTCTGGACGAGATTTCGCTGGAAGGCGCCAAGGGCGTGCTGATCAACATCACCGGTGGCTATGATCTGACGCTCTTTGAACTGGACGAAGCCGCCAACAAGATCCGCGAAAAGGTGGATGGCGACGCAAACATCATCGTCGGCTCTACACTTGATCCAAGCATGGAAGGCCGGATGCGCGTGTCTGTTGTTGCAACAGGGATTGATGCGTTGGCCAAGACGACTGTGACACCTGTGCCGCGTCGCTCCATGGCGGCACCGCTCGCACCTGTGGCCGAAGTTGCCGCACACGTCGAAGAGACCTTGCACGAGGCACCCGCTGCTACCGTTGCCGAACCTGTCGCGCAAGAACGGACGCTTTTCGAGGAATTCGAAGCACCTGCGCCGGTCCAGCAACCTGCTGCGGCAGCCTATCAGCCAGCTCCACAGCCGCAGGCCGTGGCAGATGATCTGCCGCCACCGGCATACACACCGCGCCAAGAGCCGGAAATGACCGAAGCCGACAACTTTGTTGCACCACGTGCGGCAGCGGCTCCGGGCACACCGTCACCAGAGGCGCTTGCTCGCTTGCAGGCCGCCGTGAACCGCGTTCCAAACAATGCTGGCGCGGCACCTCAACAGCGGGCGTCCGCACCTGCTGCTGTAGCGACGGAAGCTGATAAGCCGCGCTTCGGGATCAACTCTTTGATCAACCGCATGACCGGCGCACAAGGCGAAACTGCGCCGCGTCAACCAGCACGAGCGCAGCCACAAGTGACCGCAATCCGTGAAGAGCCAGAGCACAACGAAGAGCAGGATAAGATCGAAATTCCTGCATTCTTGCGCCGTCAGGCCAACTAGGCGCAGCGACTATGTTGCTTTGATGTGACGTCAACGTTGATAAGAAGGCCGCCACTGTGCGGCCTTTTTTATATTTTTGCCAAGGGGTTATGCTGACCGCACTCAAATCGCGACCGTTTGTAACACAAGTGTTTCAGTCCGTCGCAAAGAGTGAGTTGAGTGATGTGATGTCGCAGCCTAATTGAGAAAGGCGGAAAAAATGCTGCAAGGGCGAAATAGGCGTGCAAACGACACTAAAATCTGACGTTGTTTTTGAGGGCACTGGCTTGCACTCTGGCGAAGCTGTGCGTGTCGTTCTTAAACCCGCAGCAGCCAACACAGGCGTCGTTTTCCGGCGGACCGATCTTGCGGGGCAGCCGAAGCTGCCTGCCGATTTTCGCAACGTTATTGTATCGCCGCTGAATACCCGTCTTAGCAATGACACCGGTGCGATCGTTTCGACCATTGAACACCTTATGGCGGCGCTTGCAGGCTGTGGTGTACATAACGTCTTGATCGACATTGATGGGCCAGAAGTGCCTATTCTTGATGGAAGCGCGGCCAGTTTTGTGCGCGGGATCGTGGCGGCCGGTCTGGTGCGCTTGTCCGCACCACTGAAAGCAATTGAGATTTTGCGTGATGTCGAAGTGAGTGATGGCGACGCTTGCGCAAAGCTGTCGCCCGCCACCACGCTGCAGATTGATTTTGAAATTGCCTTTGCAGATGCCGCGATTGGCCGTCAACAAAAGACGTTGAATATGGCCAACGGCGCCTTTGTACGTGAACTCTGCGATAGCCGGACGTTCTGCCGTGCGGCTGATGTTGATGCCATGCGCGCAAATGGACTTGCCTTGGGCGGCACCTATGAAAATGCGGTGGTCGTCGATGGTGACAAGGTACTGACACCTGGTGGTCTGCGCCACGCCGATGAGGCCGTGCGTCACAAAATGCTTGATGCCTTGGGCGATCTTTACACCGCTGGTGCACCGATCCTCGGGCGCTACACCGGTTCGCGCGCGGGCCATGCAATGACGAACAAACTTTTGCATGCCTTGTTCGATCAACCTGACGCGTGGCGTTTGGTGACTTGTGACGTCCAAATCGCCGCCCGTCTGCCAGGTGTCGGCGTCAGTCTGGCTGATCTGGACGCCGTCGCCTAAATTCTGCCTCCCACTGACAGTTGATCGCCAGTGCTGTCAAAAGGCATTTTGCACCCGATTTTTCTATGTTAGACCAAGGCGGAACGACGCGGGGCTACTCCGCAGGTCAAGCAGCCATTGTGTGAGTGAGGACGCGAAAATGTCAGTCAAGAAGGGCACCGCCAGCCGTTGGGTGTTTCGTGTTGGCGCCGTCGTCAGCTTGGCCGTTTTAGTGGCCTGTAGTGGCGAAGGAAGCGGCGAACCGCTGGATAACCTAAGCGCGCAGGCCATTTTTGAACGCGGTGAACGCCAGATCGCAAACGGCAACCCTGATGATGCAGCATTCACGTTTGGCGAAATTGAGCGGCTTTACCCATATTCGGAATTCGCAGAACGTGCGCTGATCATGCAGGCATTTGCCTATCACCGAGATGAAGACTATCCCAACAGCCGCGCGTCGGCGCAGCGCTATCTGGATTTCTATCCCGCCGAAGAAGACGCAGCCTATGCGGCCTACCTCTTGGCGCTTTCATATTACGACCAGATTGATGAAATCGGCCGCGATCAGGGGCTGACCTTTCAGGCGTTGCAGGCGCTCCGCCGCGTGATCGAGCAATACCCCGATAGTGAATATGCGCGCACATCCGTGCTCAAGTTTGATCTTGCTTTTGATCACCTTGCCGCCAAGGAGATGGAGATCGGGCGCTTCTATCTCAAGCGCGGTCACTATGTTGCTGCTGCCAACCGGTTCCGCACAGTCGTTGAGGATTTCCAGACCACAACCCACACGCCCGAGGCGCTGCACCGTCTGGTGGAAAGCTATCTGTCTTTGGGCCTTGTGGAAGAGGCGCAGACTGCTGGTGCGATTCTGGGCTACAACTATCAATCCAGCGAATGGTACGAATCCACTTTTGCTTTGCTGACAGGCAGGGGGCTGACCGCCGAGGCTGCGGGCGACAACTGGCTGGCCTCGATCTACCGGCAGGTACTGCTCGGTGAGTGGTTGTAATCATCGCGGGGCCATCCCCGTCCTTTGGACTTTGACATGCTCCGCGGATTAGACATCAGGGACATGCTGATCATTGACCGGTTGGAACTTGCGTTTCAGCCGGGCTTGAACGTGCTGACCGGTGAAACCGGTGCGGGCAAATCTATCTTGCTTGATGCCTTGGGCTTTGTGTTGGGCTGGCGCGGCCGTGCCGAACTGGTCAGGCAGGGGGCAGAACAGGGCGAGGTGACGGCCTGGTTTGATCTGCCTGCAGGTCATGCGGCCCATGCCGTGCTGGAACAGGCGGGGATCACCGCCGAGGATGAGTTGATCCTGCGCCGGATCAACACCCGCGACGGTCGCAAGACCGCATGGGTCAACGACCGCCGCGTGAGTGGCGAGGTGCTGCGTAACCTTTCCGAGACGCTGGTTGAATTGCACGGACAGCACGATGACCGCGGTTTGTTGAACCCGCGTGGTCACCGCCAGATGCTGGACAGCTATGCGGATCTGGGCGCGGTTCTGGATACAACGCGGGACAGTTGGCGCGCGCTTTCTGCCGCACTGCGCAAGCTGGAAGCGACAGAAGCAAAAATCGCCGAAGCACGTGCAGAAGAGGACTTTCTGCGCCATGCCGTGGCGGAACTGGATGCCTTGGCCCCGGAGGCCGGTGAGGAAGCGACGCTTGATGTCCAGCGCCGCCTGATGCAGGCCGCAGAAAAGATCCGCACCGATATTGCAAAGGCGGCTGAGGCGCTGGGATTACAAGGTGCCGAAGGCCTGGTTGGCGATGCCTCGCGCTGGTTGCAAGGCGTGGCTGACGATGCGGACGGCCGGCTGGATGCGCCGCTTGAGGCGCTTGAGCGCGTGATGATCGGGCTGGATGAAGCGCAACGGCAAGTGTCGGATTGTCTGGACGCCTTGTCTTTCAACACATCTGAATTGGAAGAGGTGGAGGAGCGTCTCTTTGCCATTCGTGGCCTTGCGCGCAAACACGGCGTTCTGCCCGATGACCTGAGCGACTTTGCAGATGAGTTGCGCGGCCGTTTGGCGGTCTTGGATGATGGCGCGCGCGATCTGGCAGCGCAGAAAGCAGCTGTGAGCGCCGCGAGAGCGGCCTATGATGATGCCGCACAGACACTACGCGCAAAACGCCAGAAGGCAGCCGCGAAGCTTGATGCCGCAATGGCCAAGGAGTTGGCACCGCTCAAGATGGAACGTGCGGTTTTTGCAACGCTGATGACCGACGCAGAGCAACCCGGCCCCGACGGGATCGACACGGTCGCCTTTACGGTTGCGACCAACCCCGGTGCGCCAGCAGGCCCTTTGAACAAGATTGCCTCTGGCGGCGAGTTGAGCCGTTTCCTTTTGGCATTGAAGGTGTGTCTGACACAGGACGCAGGTGGGTTGACGATGATCTTTGATGAAATCGATCGTGGTGTAGGTGGTGCGACTGCTGATGCTGTCGGGCGACGGTTGGCAGAGCTTGCCGCGGACGGGCAGGTGCTCGTGGTGACGCATTCGCCCCAGGTGGCCGCCCTCGGTGGGCATCACTGGCGCGTTGAAAAGCAACAGACTGCCGATATGACCCGCTCGACGGTTGTGCCCTTGGATGCAGACGCGCGGGTGGATGAAATCGCCAGAATGTTGTCAGGCGACAAGGTGACAGAGGCGGCGAAGGACGCGGCGCGCGCGCTTATTAACACCTGAAACCGAAGTGGGCGCCGCAATCAAGCGACGCCCTGAACAATCACCGGTTACCAATCCCACTCGTACTTGCATGTCTCGGCCACTCACCTCCTCGACATACACTGTTCATTTTCCGAGAACCTTGGTCGGCTCTCAAATACCACCAAGTGCGTTGCGCTATTTGCCAGCAAGCACTTTCCCACTCACCACAGTCCGAGGCCGAAACACGCCTCTTGACGTAAAGGTAACAGACTAGCGTCCTCGAGCAACCTGTACCAAAGTATATCAATATTGCTGACCTAACTATCGAAGGTTGCAATTTGCATCTGTGACGATGGACCTCATTTTTTCTGATCCATGGTCAATATATGATAAAAACAACTGAATAATGACGATTAGTTGTTTCGTTATGAACTTTTTATCCGGTATTTCAGTAAGATACCAAAAATGACGCTTCTGACTGGTCATTCATCCACAGGTAGATTTTTTGTAAGGCATGTCAGTTCACTCCAACCTTTTGCAAATGTGTTGCTCTTTTTGCCCAAAACAGGGTTCAAAGCCGTGATCTTTGTGCACTGAATGCGCCAAACCGCGCGAATCGCGCCTGAAATTCTGCTTGGAAGCCTTTAGCGCATGACTTAGACCTGCATGGGTGGCCATGTACCAAGGGCCGCATGTTGCATGTCCGCCAAAGCCACCGGCAAGAGAGCAAACTTGATGGGGAAGTCAGCCAGAGCGTTGCTAGAGCAAGGGATTGCCGGTGTTGCGACGACTTGCAAAGATGCTGCGGTGGTCATGAAGACCCATGGTCCCAACCAAATCCAGTTCTGGTTCATTGCATTGGCGATCGGGATTGCAGCGGGGTTTGCCGCTGTGTTGTTCCGGCTCGGGATTTATGCAATTCAAACAACTGCCTACGGAACTGACGATGTTCTGACACTGCATTCATTTGCGGCGGGGCTGGCATGGTATCAAGTCTTGCTCATTCCGATCTGCGGTGGCTTGATCGTTGGCGTGATCCTTGACCGTTTCACGGACGACGGCCGCGTGCGCTCGGTGGCCGATGTGATTGAGGGGGCTGCCTTGTCAGAAGGTCGCGTCGAAGTCCGGCGGGGCCTTGCTTCGGCAGCGGCTTCGATGATTACCCTGTCAACGGGCGGCTCGTCAGGTCGTGAAGGTCCGGTGGTCCACCTTGCGGCGGTCATTTCGACAGGCGTGTGTCGCTGGATTAACGCCAATGGCATTACCGGACGCGATCTTTTGGGCTGTGCTGTCGCGGCCGCCGTTTCTGCCAGCTTTAATGCGCCCATTGCGGGGGCACTCTTTGCGCTCGAGGTTGTCTTGCGGCATTTCGCCGTGCATGCCTTTGCCCCCATTGTTATCGCCTCTGCCGCAGGGACCGTCATCAACCGTCTGACCTTCGGGGATGTGACAGAATTTACGCTCTCGGGCCAGAACGCGCTGGCGTTCTATGTCGAACTGCCTGCTTTTCTGATTCTGGGGCTGGTCTGCGGGTTTGTTGCGGTGGCGTTGATCAAGGCGATCTTCTGGGCCGAAGACCTTGGCACCTACCTGCAAAGGGAAACCGGCATTCCCCGCTACTTGCGGCCAGCGATTGCGGGCGCACTTCTGGGCGGGCTTGCCATCTGGTGGCCGCACATCATTGGCGTGGGTTACGAGACGACCTCTTTGGCGCTGACAGGCGAGTTGTTGTGGCATGAAGCAATCGTCTTTGCTGTGCTCAAGGTTGTTGCCGTGGCGATCACTATGGGTGGGCGCATGGGGGGCGGGGTGTTTTCGCCCTCGCTCATGGTGGGCGCGCTGACCGGCCTTGCATTTGGTATCATTGCGACAGCGATCTTTCCCAATGTCTCCGGTAGCGGCACACTTTATGCGCTCGCGGGTATGGGCGCGGTTGCTGCCGCTGTTCTCGGGGCGCCAATATCAACCACGCTGATTGTGTTTGAGTTGACGGGTGACTGGCAGACAGGTCTGGCTGTCATGGTCGCTGTCTCGCTTTCCTCGGCGTTGTCGTCGCGTTTGATCGACCGCTCTTTCTTTCTCACCCAGTTGGAACGGCGCAACGTGCATCTGGCGGCAGGGCCACAGGCCTATTTGCTTGCCACCTTCAAGGTGTCCTCGATCATGCGTGAAATGGACGCCAAGAATGCCGCTGAAGAGGACGCGTGCTGGGATATGATCCGCGACGGCGTCTATATTGACGGGAACGCCACGCTGGAACAGGCCATGCCCATGTTCGACGGTGGTGGGCACCGCTTTATCCCAGTGGTCACGCTGGGTGGCGAGGATGCCCCACCAGAGCTCTGGGGGGCTTTGTTCCACGTCGATGCTTTGCGCGCGATGAACCGCGCTTTGTCAGAGACAGCAGCCGAAGAACACTCCTAGACCTGCTCGACCGCCACCTTGTCGGTATAGAATGCCAGATGCTCTTTGATCTGGGCAACAGCGTCTTTGGGGTTTTCGTACGACCACGCCGCATTGGCGATTGGCCCGCTCTTCGCTTCAATCGTAAAGAAGCTTGCCTCACCCTTATAGGGACATGTCGAGCTGAGGTCCGTACGGTCAAGAAACGCCATCGCAAGATCAGCGCGGGGGAAGTAGATCACCGGCGGGTAATCCCCTTCGACAAGTTCAAGCGCATTGGTGCTTTCGCCTATTACAGCACCCGCTGCACGCACGACCCAAGTCCCCGTTGCGGGACGAATTTTGATATGATCAGCCATGGTCGCTTCCTTTTCATTAGACGGCCTGCCACGGGAAGACCGGAGCAGGTTCATTGTGCCAAGCAGTACGCTATCTCAAAGTGGCGCGCAGGCTTTTGCCAGCCAATCCCTGGTTTGTGTGTCCAGTCGCGGCGCCAGAAGCGCAAATGTATCGCTATGATAACGATCAATCCAGTCCCGTTCTGCATTTGTCAGTAGGTCGGCGTCAATCAAACGCCTGTCGAACGGAACATAGGTCAGCGTTTCAAAAGACAACATCGCGCGCGCGTCAGCACCGGCCAGGTCAGGGGCATCGACTGTGACGATCAGGTTTTCAATGCGAATCCCGAAAGCGCCTTCACGGTAATAACCCGGTTCATTTGACAGGATCATACCCGCCTTGAGTGCCACCTCGGACCGTCGCGAAATCCCTTGGGGGCCTTCATGCACGCTCAGATAGCTGCCAACACCGTGGCCGGTGCCGTGGTCATAATCCATGCCCGCCATCCACAGCGGTGCGCGCGCCAGCGCATCAAGATGCTGCCCGCCCACGCCTTGGGGAAAACGGATCCGGCTGATTGCGATCATCCCTTGCAGGACGCGGGTATAGCAGGCCCGTTGTTCTTCCGTTGGTGTGCCAATCGCGATTGTGCGCGTGATATCGGTTGTGCCGTCGATATACTGGCCACCACTGTCTACCAGCAAAAGCTCACCCATCCGGACAGGGCGGTTTGTCTTGTCGCTGACGCGGTAGTGGACAATCGCCCCGTTCGGGCCGGACCCGCAGAT
>NZ_DASYOK010000098.1:0-17270 GCF_036007805.1 Yoonia sp. | reverse complement strand
CATGCGAAGGGCTGGAAAGGCGGCAGTGATGTGCTGCCGATCGGGGGCTTCTACAAGGCCCGCCGGTCCGGTGAAAAGCACGCATGGGAAGCGCAAACGATGCACATGTTGCAGGCCGCCTGTAACAAGGCCAGCTATGCTTTGTGGCAGCAGTTCTCAAAATCCATGCAATCGAACCCGCCGATCCATCTGCGTGATTTGCTGGCGATCAAGCCTTTGGGTGCGCCGATCCCGATTGAAGAGGTGGAAAGCATCACCGCAATCCGCAAGCGTTTCGTCACACCCGGGATGTCTTTGGGCGCGCTCAGCCCCGAGGCGCATAAAACGCTGAACGTGGCGATGAACCGCATCGGTGCAAAGTCCGACAGTGGTGAGGGTGGCGAAGATCCGGCACACTTCAACCCAGAACCCAATGGCGACAACCCTTCTGCCAAGATCAAGCAGGTGGCGTCGGGCCGTTTTGGTGTAACCGCCGAATATCTGAACGCCTGTGAAGAGCTTGAGATCAAAGTCGCCCAGGGGGCCAAGCCCGGTGAGGGTGGCCAGTTGCCCGGTATGAAGGTCACGGACCTGATTGCGCGTCTGCGCCATTCGACCAAGGGTGTGACCCTGATTTCACCGCCGCCACACCACGATATCTATTCGATCGAGGATCTCGCGCAGCTGATCTATGACCTCAAGCAGATCAACCCGCGCTGTAAGGTGACGGTGAAGCTGGTGTCGTCGTCCGGTGTCGGGACGATTGCCGCCGGTGTGGCCAAGGCCAAGGCCGATGTGATCCTGATTTCGGGTCATAACGGCGGCACAGGTGCGTCGCCCGGTACGTCGATCAAATATGCCGGCCTGCCGTGGGAAATGGGCCTGACCGAGGCGCATCAGGTGTTGGCGATGAACAACCTGCGTGAGCGGATTACCCTGCGCACGGATGGTGGTTTGCGCACGGGGCGTGACATTGTCATGGCCGCGATGATGGGGGCCGAGGAATACGGCATCGGCACCGCTGCGCTGATCGCGATGGGCTGCATCATGGTCCGTCAGTGCCAGTCGAACACCTGCCCTGTGGGTGTGTGTACGCAAGACGAAGCCTTGCGCGAGAAGTTTACCGGCAATGCCGACAAGGTTGTGAACCTGATTACCTTCTACGCGACTGAAGTCCGTGAAATCCTTGCGTCGATTGGTGCGCGATCCTTGGATGACGTGATTGGCCGTGCCGATCTGTTGACCCAAGTGTCGCGCGGGTCTGCGCATCTGGATGATCTGGACCTGAATCCGCTGTTGATCACCGTCGATGGTGCCAACAAGATCACCTATGATCGTAACCGTCCGCGCAATCCTGTCGATGATACGCTTGATGCGCAGATCGTGAAGGACGCCGCGCGCTTCCTGAACGATGGCGAGAAGATGCAGCTGGATTATGCGGTGCAGAACACGCTGCGGACCATCGGGACACGCACATCCAGCCACATCGTGCAGCAATTCGGCATGCGCAATGCGTTGCAGCCGGATCACCTGACAGTGAAATTGCGCGGCTCTGCAGGCCAGTCGCTGGGGGCGTTTGCCGCTCCGGGCCTCAAGCTTGAGGTGTCGGGTGATGCCAACGACTATGTGGGCAAGGGTCTGTCGGGGGGGACAATCGTGATCCGTCCGCCGATGGTCAGCCCGCTGGTGGCGTCGGACAACACGATCATTGGCAACACCGTGCTTTATGGTGCGACGGCGGGGTATCTTTTCGCCGCCGGTCGCGCGGGCGAGCGGTTTGCGGTGCGCAACTCGGGTGCGCATGTGGTGATCGAGGGCTGCGGCACGAACGGGTGTGAATATATGACCGGTGGTGTGGCTGTGATCCTTGGCACGATCGGTGCGAACTTCGGGGCGGGCATGACCGGCGGTATGGCCTATCTTTATGACCCCAAGGGTGAAGCGGCTGAGCTGATTAATATGGAAACACTGGTGACGAACCCTGTGACGGTCGATCACTGGGAGACCCAGTTGAAAGGCCTGATCGAACGCCATGCCGCGGAGACAGGCAGCCGTAAGGCCGCTGATATCCTGCAGCATTGGGACCTTGAGAAAGCCAATTTCCTGCAGGTCTGCCCCAAAGAGATGCTGGTGCATTTGCCTGCACCGCTGAGCATCGAAGACGCGGCAATCCCTGCGGAATAAATACCACGCCCCCGCGCTGAAAATCGTGCGGGGGCGTTGCATCTTCTTGACCGCTTAACCCCGCCTATGGCTTATGGGTCGGATGGCAGAACCGAGCACAGCTAGAAAGCGAACGGCGCAAAAGCCGGCATCCAAAAAGAAACCTGCGAGGAAGACCGAAAAGCCGGGGCTTGTGGCCCGCGTGCGGCGGTTCATTCGAAGGACGGTTTTTGGGGGTGTTGTAGCTGTCTTTTCTTTCGCGCTGCTCTGGACGCTCCTTTACGCGTTTATCAATCCGCCCACGACGCCCTATATGCGCGCAGAGGCCCATCGTCTGGTGACGATTGAACGGGAATGGGTGGATATCGAAGATATCGCCCCCGTCATGGCGCGGTCCGTGGTTGCG
Organism: Yoonia sp.; assembly: GCF_036007805.1. Taxonomy (GTDB): domain Bacteria; phylum Pseudomonadota; class Alphaproteobacteria; order Rhodobacterales; family Rhodobacteraceae; genus Yoonia. The sequence goes on along the minus strand of NZ_DASYOK010000098.1, from coordinate 14,722 downwards.
GCGGAAGACGCGAATTTCTGTCTGCACTGGGGGCTGGATGTCAACGCCATCCAGGATGCGGTGGAGCGCGGGCGCGGCGGGGCCTCGACCATATCGCAGCAGGTCGTGAAGAACGTCTTTCTCTGGCACGGGCGGAGCTGGTCGCGCAAAGCCATTGAGGCGCTCTGGACGCCCTTGACCGAGGCAATCTGGTCCAAGCGCCGGATTGTCGAGCTTTACCTGAATGTGGCCGAATTCGATGAAGGCGTGTTTGGTGTGCAGGCGGCTGCGCGGCATTACTTCGGTGTCGATGCCGCCGATCTGACGCCCACACAGGCGGCGCGCCTTGCCGCGATCCTGCCAGCGCCCAAAACCCGTTCGGCCAGCAACCCCAGCACATTTACCCGCGAACGCACGCGCGCGATCATGAGCGGGGCCGCAACGATTGCGGCGGACGGGCGCGCGGAATGCTTTGAAAACTGACCCAGCCATTGAACAGTGGCGCAGCTTGCGGCATTGAAGGGCGAGTTATTGTTGTGAGCCGCGCATGAACACCCTGTACCATTATCCCTTGTCTCCGTTTTCCCGCAAAGTCCGGCTGTGTCTGGGCGAAAAGAAGATCGAAGTCGCTTTGGTCGAAGAACGCTATTGGGAAAAAGATCCGGATTTCCTGCGCCGCAATCCGGCGGGCAAGGTTCCTGTGCTGAAAATGGACGGGCGCACGATGTCGGACAGTGTGGCGATCTGCGAGTATATCGAAGAGACGCACCCGACGCCTGTGTTGTTGCCAAAAGGGGCCGATGCCCGCTGCGAGGTCCGGCGTCTGGTGGGCTGGTTTGATGACAAGTTCTATCAAGAGGTCACGACAAAGCTGACCGGTGAGCGTGTCTATCGCAAGATCATGGGCACGGGTTATCCGGACAGCACGAATGTGAAGGCCGGCGCGAAGGCGATCAAGTACCATCTGGATTATATGGCGCGTCTGCTGGACGAACGCCGCTGGCTTGCGGGCAATGAGATGACGATGGCGGATTTTGCCGCCGCCGCGCAACTGTCTTGTCTGGATTATACCAGTGATGTGGACTGGAACCGGCATGAGGTGCTGAAAGACTGGTATGCCAAAATCAAGTCCCGCCCAGCGTTCCGGTCTATTCTCGCGGATGAGGTGCCTGGGTTTCAGCCTGCGGCGCATTATGCTGATCTGGATTTTTAGGGGCTCTGCCCCGTCCCGGACGTTGTCCGGGACTCCCCGGGATATTTTCGGGCCAATAATAACGGGCATGCTGCGGGGTGCGCTGGTTTGCGACAAACGGGTGATCTGAAACAGCGTTTGATCGGCTTTGCGCAGGAGGCGGGCTTTGCCGATGTAGGTGTTTGCAGGCCTGATGCAGTGCCGGAATTGCCCGAACGATTGCAGGAATTCGTCGCGGCCGGGATGCATGGGCAGATGGGCTGGATGGCCGAGCGGATGGCGTGGCGTGCGGACCCGACAGCGCTTTGGCCTGCAGCAAGGTCGGTGATTATGCTGGCTGAACCCTATACGCCCGTGCATGATCCTTTGGCTGTACTGGAACAACGTGACCGCGCGGCGATCAGTGTTTATGCGCAGAACCGTGATTACCATGATGTCGTCAAAAAGCGGCTGAAACGCGTAGGGCGCTGGTTGATCGAACAGGTGCCGGAGGCGGAGATCAAGGTCTTTGTGGATACCGCCCCTGTGATGGAGAAACCGCTCGCGCAGGCGGCCGGACTGGGGTGGCAGGGCAAGCATACCAATCTGTTATCCCGTGATCTGGGGAACTGGTTCTTTCTGGGTGCGATTTTTACGACCGTGGATCTGGCAAGCGATGTGGCAGAGACGAGCCATTGTGGATCATGCACCGCCTGTCTGGACATCTGCCCGACAGGCGCTTTTCCGGCCCCTTACCGTCTGGATGCGCGGCGGTGCATTTCCTATCTGACGATTGAACATAAAGGGCCGGTGGACGCAGCGTTGCGCCCGCTGATGGGCAACCGGATTTATGGCTGTGATGACTGTCTGGCGGTCTGTCCGTGGAACAAATTTGCCCATGAGGGGCGGGATGCCAAGCTGGCCGCGCGGGATGAGTTGATTGCACCCCCTTTGGCAGATTTGGCGGGGTTGGATGATGCGGGCTTTCGCGCGCTGTTTTCGGGCTCACCGATCAAGCGGATCGGCCGTGACCGTTTTGTGCGCAATGTGGCCTATGCGATTGGCAATTCCGGTGATCCCGCGTTGATCGCAGCCGTTTCACCTTTGGTTGATGATCCTGATCCGGCAGTGGCCGATGCGGCGCGCTGGGCTATCTTGCGACTGAAGGAGGACTGATCATGTTTCGTATTCTTGCTTTGATGATGTTACCCGTTGCCGCCCATGCGCAGGTGGACCAAGGGCGCCCGAACGCTGATTTCACCCCTGCGTTTGCAGAGCAGACCCGTGCGCCCGCGTTGCCCGTCACCGATGTGACGGTTGAGGTTTTTGCCGATGGTCTCGATAGCCCATGGGGGATTGCGAACCTCGGGAACGGGCAGTTTCTGGTGACCGAGAAGGTCGGAAACCTGCGCGTCATGAATGCAGATGGGAGTCTGAGCAGCCCCTTGGCGGGGCTGCCAGATGTGGCGGCGCAAGGCCAGGGCGGGTTGCTGGATGTGGCGGTGTCGCCCGATTTTGCGCAGGACAGGACGATTTTCTGGACCTATGCGAAATCCGTGCGCGGCGGGTTGGTGACGGCGGCGGCCCGCGGAACTTTGGGTGCTGATGGTGTGATCAGCGATGCGACGGATATTTTTGTGCAGGATAATCCCGCGCGCAACGGGCGCCATTTCGGCAGCCGGATTTTGCCCATGGCCGATGGTACCGTCTGGATTACGACAGGCGATCGTGGCGCGGGCGACAGCGGTACTTTGGTGCAGGATATCGAGACAACCCATGGCAAGATCATCCGTATCAATGCGGACGGATCGGTGCCTGCGGATAATCCCTTTGTCGGACGTGCAGGCAATGATCAGGTCTGGTCGCTGGGCCATCGCAACGTGCAGGGGGCCGCGATGGGGCCTGGCGGGCTTTGGACGGTCGAGCACGGGCCGCGTGGCGGGGATGAGTTGAACAGGCCGCAGGCGGGGCTGAACTATGGCTGGCCGGTTGTGAGTTACGGGATCAATTACCGTGGGTCTGATGTGGGCGGCGGCGCAGCAAGCGGGCCTGAATTTGAAGAACCCGTTTACTATTGGGACCCTGTGATCGCGCCCGGTGGGATGATGTTTTACGACGGGCCATATGCCGCGTGGCAAGGGGATTTGTTGATTGCCTCGCTCAACCCCGGTGCGCTGGTGCGTCTTGATATCCAGAACGGGCGTGTGGTTGGCGAAGAGCGTTTGCTGACAGAGGTCGGCCGGATCCGTGACGTCGAAGTTCTGGATGACGGCGCCGTTCTGGTGTTGCTGGATGCAGGCGAAGTGCTGCGGGTCATGCCGCAGTAGGGTGCGCGTTCCCGGATCAGGTCCGGGACCGCGGGGGCCTAGGCGGCCAGCTTGCGCGCTGCGGCGAATGAGATCAGGCGCTTGGACTTTTCGTCCCACAGATCAAGGCTGGCGCATTTGATGCTTTGGGCGATTGTCATGCGGCTGACCTCGACCAGTTCGTTGTGGTCGCGCAGCACCTCTGTCAGCCGGTAGAACGGGATGCGGCTATAAAGGTGGTGGACGTGGTGAATGCCGATGTTGGCTGTGAACCACCGCAGGATTGGCGGCAGATCGTAGTGTGAGCTGCCATGCAAAGCGGCCTCGTGCAGTTGCCAGTCTTCGTGCTGTTCCCAATGTGTCGTTTCAAACTGGTGTTGCACATAGAACAGCCACACGCCAATGGACGCGGCGATCAGGGTTGACGGCAGGAAGACAAGAAACAGCGCCTGCAACCCGCCGAAGTAGACGATTGTGCCAAGGATCGCAGCGATAGCAACATTGGTGCCCATCGCGCTGACCCAGTACTTGCGCCCTTGCAAGCCCAGCGGCAGGCGGTTTTGCAGGAAAAACAGATAGGTTGGCCCAAGGCCGAACATGACGAAGGGATGGCGGTACGCCCGATAGAGGAACCGCCCGAAGGGGGTGCGCTGGTGGTATTCTTCGACCGTCAGCGTCATCACATCACCGATGCCGCGCTGGTCAAGATCGCCCGCGTGGCTGTGATGGATCGAATGTGTGCGCCGCCAGACATCATATGGCGTGAGTGTCACAACGCCCAACGCCCGCCCGACCCAATCACTCACATCGCGGTTGCCAAAGAACGAACCATGGCCGCAATCGTGTTGAATACAAAAGAGCCGCAACAGGAAAAGTCCGTTTGCCGCCGAGATCAAAAGCGCGCCAAGGTAGCTATATTGCGCGACCCAGCATGCCAGCACCCAGAGCACCACAAAGGGGATCAAACTGACGGCGAGTTCAAAGCTGCTGCGGATGCTGCTTGGTTCGCGGTATTTTGCCAAAATCTGGACCCAGTCACGAGGGGTCATGTTTGCGGGGGTCTTATTTTTGTCTTGCATATACTGCTTCTTAGCCTGTGATGGTTTTCGATACCCTAACGTCAACGATTAGCAAGCGAAAAAGGCTTCATTGTGGTCCGCCTGCGTCCTAGTGTAGCGGAAAGAGGAACACATCATGCAGCCGCTTCGGGGCATTATCTTTAAAGTCCTGTCCGTCTGCATGTTCATGGGGATGGCCAGTCTGGTCAAAGCCGCCTCAGTTGATGTGCCGCCAGGGCAGGCTGTTTTCTTCCGGTCTTTCTTTGCTTTACCCATTATTCTGGGGTGGCTGGCGATCCGGCATGAGCTGCGCGATGGCTGGAAAACCAAGAACCCGATGGGGCATTTCTGGCGCGGATTGGTGGGCACATCGGCAATGGGCCTTGGTTTTACGGGTCTTGGCCTGCTGCCATTGCCCGAGGTGACAGCGATTGGCTATGCCGCGCCGCTGCTGGTGGTGGTCTTTGCTGCGATGTTCCTCAATGAAGACGTGCGGGCGTTCCGGTTGTCTGCTGTCGCAATGGGAATGATTGGCGTTCTGATCGTGTTGTCGCCGCGCCTTTCGGTCGGGGCGAGCTTGAACCATTCCGAAACGCTGGGCGCGATTGTCGTTTTGATGGGCGCAGTTCTTGCCGCCCTCGCGCAGGTTTTTGTGCGTAAACTGGTGGCGACAGAAACAACGGCTGCAATTGTGTTCTGGTTTACGATTACCTCGTCGGTGATGGCGCTGTTCACGCTGCCATGGGGCTGGGTTATGCCGACATGGCAGATCGCGGCCATGCTGGTCATGGCGGGGTTCCTGGGTGGGATCGGGCAAATTTTCCTGACGTCCAGCTATCGCTATGCCGATGCATCGCTGGTGGCGCCGTTTGACTATAGCTCGATGATCCTTGCGCTGTTGATCGGCTATTTCATCTTTGACGAAGTGCCGACCGGGACCATGCTGATCGGCGCAGGGATTGTGATTGCGGCGGGTGTGCTGATTATCTGGCGCGAGCGCAAACTGGGTTTGCAACGCGCGCAACAGCGCAAAGCGACGGGCAATGTCGGGTCTTAGGCCTGTCGCGCGCCTTGTCGCATCCGTGCAAAAAGCAACCGCACCTGCGCGATTTTTCGGGCAAACCCCGGTGGGGATTTGTGCACTTTGAGCCCCAGATCGGAAAACAGTGACCAGATGTCCCTGATCTCGTTGGGTTGCAGATGTGTTGGCACTTTGACAGGTGATCCGCCTGTCGGCTCAATAAACGCCGGTGGGATCGTGAAGGGCAGCGTCCCGTCGGGGTAGACCATCATCTTCTGCCTGACCCGTGACACGATACGCGGATCGGCATCCACTGCATCGACCTTCAGGCGATGTGTCCTGTAGGATCCTGTTTCCCAGTTCCGCAGGATCAGCGCGAAAATCTCACAGGGTCCCGGGCGCGCGGGCAATGGGCGGGGATTGTCGAGATATTCGGTCGGGTTACAGCGATAGAAGGCGTGCACTGCCACAGCAAAATCGCATTCAGGCTGGCACAGCATCCAGTAGACAAGCGCGCGATGCTCTGTGCCGCGCGTGCGGCGCAACGTGTCCAGCCACAGATCTTGGGGTGATGACTTCAGCAATTGTCTTACCGCGCGCTCGTTTTCAGAGAGCTTTGGTTTCGCGGCAACTTGCTTGGTCGTGGTCGTATCGGGAGAATACATGACGAATCCAACTCATTAAACAGAACCAGATTCCCATTGAAACCTGCCGGAACTTTGGCCTTTTGACGTATATCGGGCCATTTATTGTTGCTATTTTTGAGACAGTTATCCGCTGGTCGGCTTGTTTTGCTGCGACAATATTCAAAACGCCTAAAAAGTGGCGTTTTCAGTGATTGGGCAGAATCAGCAGGTCTGTGCTATGATGGTCAGACAAAGTGGAGGATGACATGAAAAAACATGTACTCGACAGACCAAACACCGTGACGCCCGCGCGGATGGTCCGCGCGATCGCCATCGAACGCCACGAAGGGCCGCGCAAGCCGACGCTGGACCTTCAGCGCCGCAAACGGGAGCGGGCGTCTGACGCGCGCACCAGCTTTTTTATGCGCTTTGCACGCGGTATCCGGCCCTAGCTGGCAAAAAGGGGCGCCCGGGCGCCCCTTTATCTCAAACCGTTTTGGATGCGTTACGCGCGGACCAGCTTTTCGTAGTCGGCTGAAATCTCGCGCGTGATTGCACCGACCTCAAAGTTATAGTCGCCGATTTGTCCCACAGGGGTCACTTCAGCGGCGGTGCCTGTGAGCCAGCACTGCTCGAACCCTTCAAGCTCTTCGGGCATGATGATCCGTTCGTGAACGGTCAGGCCCTTGTCGCGCAACATGCCGATCACCGTCTGGCGGGTGATGCCGTTGAGGAATGCATCGGCTTTTGGTGTATGAACCTCACCGTCTTTGACAAAGAAGATGTTGGCGCCTGTCGCTTCGGCGACATACCCGCGATAGTCGAACATCATGGCGTCGGAACAGCCTTTGGCCTCGGCTGCGTGTTTGGACATGGTGGCGATCATATAAAGACCCGCCGCTTTTGCCTGTGACGGGGCTGTTTCAGGGCTGGGGCGTTTCCATTTCGCGATGTCGAGCTTGGCGCCTTTCATCTTGGCGTCGCCATAGTAGTTGCCCCATTCCCAGACCGCCACGGCAAGGTGGACAGGGTTGCGTGCAGCAGCGACACCCATGTCTTCGCCCGACCCGCGCCATGCAACGGGGCGGACATAGGCGTCTTTGAGGCCGTTGGCGTCAAGGGCCGCTTGTTTTGCCGCCTCGATTTCATCGACGGTGTAGGGGATTTCAAAGTCGATCAACTGACCGGATTTGATCAGGCGTTCGCTATGTTCGCGTGATTTGAAGATCTTGCCGGAATAACAGCGCTCGCCCTCGAACACGGATGAGGCGTAGTGCATGGCATGGGTCAGGATGTGGACTTTGGCATCGCGCCATTCGACCAGCTGGCCGTCCATCCAGATTTTACCGTCTCTGTCGTCATATGCACCGGCCATCGTAATCTCCATCCCGTTTTGCATTTGTTACGTCAATAGGTCCGTTTCGGACATAATGTTGCGTAGTTTCTGCGTTTCGCTAGCAGTTGATTCTTGGAATGTCAACAAAGCTGACGTATTGTAGCGTCAAGACCAAGGGAGGACGCGCATGAATGACGGGTTGCCGCCGCAGATGGGCCAAAGCCTGCTGTTCCTGACGGATGAGCAGTTGCGCAAAGGGATCGAGGCGATGTTTTTTGCCTATCGCGGCTTTACCGCCGATCCGGACCGTATTCTTGCGCAGAAGTCATACGGGCGTGCCCATCATCGTGCGATCCATTTCATCCACCGCAGCCCGGGCACGACCGTCAATAACCTTTTGTCCATTCTAGGCGTTACAAAGCAATCGCTCAATCGTGTCTTGCGCAGTTTGATCGAAGACGGTTTGGTAGCCAGCACCGTTGGACAGCGGGACAAGCGCGAGCGCCATTTGCACCTGACTGCGGCGGGTGAAGCGCTCGAGCGGGAATTATCCGATGCCCAGCGCGACCGGATGCGTGCGGCCTATCGTGCGGCGGGTCCGGAGGCCGTTGCCGGTTTTCGGCAGGTTTTGGAGGCCATGATGGATGAAGAGACGCGCCACCATTATGAGGCGATGAAGGATAAACCGGAATGAGCAATGACGATGCCCACCTGTTGATTGTCGATGACGATGAACGCATCCGCGGACTTTTGCAGAAGTTCCTGATGCGCTCGGGCTTTCTGGTCAGCACTGCCCGCGATGCCGCCCACGCGCGGCGCATTCTGGCGGGACTTGAGTTTGACATGATCGTTCTGGACGTGATGATGCCGGGCGAGGATGGCATGTCGCTTTGTCGTGATCTGCGCCAGACCATCACAACGCCAATCATGCTTTTGACCGCCAAGGGCGGCACCGATGACCGGATTACGGGGCTAGAGGCGGGGGCGGATGATTATCTGGCGAAACCGTTCGAGCCCAAAGAGCTGTTGCTGCGGATCAATGCGATTTTGCGCCGTGTGCCTGCCGCTGAACCAAGCGTGGTCTTGCCCAAGGTCCTGAACATGGGGCCAGTGCGCTATGATATTGGACGCGGCGAGATGTGGCACGGTGACGAACTGGTCCGCCTGACAGCGACCGAAAGTCAGCTGATGCGGATTTTCTCGGGCTGTCCGGGTCAGGCAGTGACACGCACCAAACTGGTCGAGGAACTGAGCCGGTCCGGTGGCCAGACGCAGGAACGCGCGGTCGATGTCCAGATCACGCGCCTGCGCCGCAAGATCGAAGTTGATCCCAAACAGCCCCGCTATCTTCAGACGGTGCGTGGCGCGGGTTATATGCTGGCGCCGGAATAGGCTGGCTGATCCTCGCGGATAGCGCGATCGCATTTTGGGCCTGCAAAACGTCAGAACATGGTTGTGCTTCTCACCTGAATTGCGTCTTTTGGGTCCATGACAACAGCACTTATTTCACACCCCGATTGCGCGAACCACGTCACACCCCCGGGCCACCCTGAACAGGTGGCGCGGCTGGATGCGGTCTTGAATGCGCTTGAGGGCATGCCCCTGACCCGTGTCACCGCACCTTTGGTTGCCGATGATGATCTTCTGCGCGCCCATCCGCAGACCCATATTGATGCGATCCGTGCGGCCGCCCCGACGGAAGGATGGCGGTCACTAGATGCCGATACCCATATGTCGCCGGGGACGCTGACCGCCGCTTTGCGTGCCGCAGGGGGTGTTGTGCGCGCCGTTGATATGGTGCTGGGCGGTGAGGCCAACAATGCCTTTGTTGCCGTCCGTCCGCCGGGCCATCATGCGGAACGCGAAACGGCGATGGGGTTCTGTTTCTTCGGCAATGTCGTGATCGGGGCCAAACATGCGCTTGATTATCATGGGCTGGACCGTGTCGCGATCGTGGATTTTGACGTGCACCACGGCAACGGCACGCAGGATCTGGTCGAGGATGATCCGCGCATTCTGTTTTGTTCGACCCATCAGTCCCCGCTTTATCCCGGCACCGGTGCCGCCCATGAGGTGGGTGTTGATAACGTCCTGAACGTGCCTTTGCCCGAAGGCACCGGTTCAAAAGCGTTTCGTGATGTGATGGAGCGCCTTGTTTTGCCACGGATTGACGCATTTTCTCCGCAACTTGTCATAATTTCGGCCGGTTTCGATGCACATATGAGTGATCCCTTGGCGGGGATGAACCTGACGACGCAAGACTTTGGTTGGGTGACAGAACGTTTGTGTGATGTAGCAAGTACCCATTGTCAGGGGCGGGTGGTATCAAGCCTTGAAGGTGGATATGACCTGACAGCACTCGGGGCGTCTGCGGCTGCCCACGTAAAGGTTTTGGAGGAAAGAGGTCGATGAGCGACGTTGAAAACATGAGCTTTGAGGACGCAATCAAAGAATTGGAAAAGGTTGTTGGCCAGCTGGAGCGTGGCGACGTTGCTTTGGATGAAAGCATCGCACTTTACGAGCGTGGCGCGGCCCTGAAAGCCCGCTGCGAAGCAAAGTTGAAAGAGGCCGAAGAAAAGGTCGCGAAAATCACATTGGGCGAAGGTGGTTCACCTGTCGGCACGGCACCGCTCGATGGCTAATCCTCTTGGAAAATATCAAATCGCCGCGCTGAAGCGCAAGCCTTTCGAAGAGATGCTGGCCCATGCGGCAAAGGTTTCACAGGCGCGGATCGGGTTCGCCCTGACAGGGCTGGAAGGCAATGTCGCCGATGCGATGATCTATGCCTCTTCCGGTGGCAAGGCGTTCCGCGCGTTTCTGGTTTTGGAAACCACCCGTATGCTGGGTATCAATCCTGTTGCCGCAGCCGGTGCTGCTGCCGCGATCGAGTGTATCCACGCCTATTCGCTGGTCCACGATGATCTGCCCTGCATGGATGACGATGATCTGCGCCGTGGTCAGCCGACAGTGCATAAGAAATGGGACGAAGCGACGGCCGTTTTGGCGGGTGATGGATTACAGGCACTTGCGTTTGAACTGTTGCTGCAGACCGAATGTGCCCCCCGTGCCAAGCTGAACCTCTTGATGTCACTGACCAATGCTGCGGGTATTCGCGGCATGGTTGGCGGGCAGGCTGCGGATATCGCCGCAGAGACGGCCGCTGTGCCGCTTGATTTGCAGCAGGTCATGGATTTGCAGGCCGCCAAGACAGGCGCGCTGATTACATGGTCAGCCCTTGTCGGGCCGCGCATGGCCGAGGCCGAGCGTGAGCCTTTGTCAATCTATGGCGCCTATCTGGGTCTGGCCTTCCAGATTGTCGATGATGTTCTGGATGCCACCGGCGATGCGGACACTGTTGGCAAGGCCGTTGGCAAGGACGCAGCCGCGGGAAAAGCGACTTTTGTGTCTTTATTGGGTCTTGATGGGGCGAAAAGCCGCGTGAGCGCACTAGTGGAAGAAGCCTGTGATGCGCTATCTCCGTACGGGAATGATGCCGATACGTTGAAAGAAGCCGCGCAATTTGTGATTGCCCGCACACATTAAGAAGGGTCGCCATGTCTGACCAGCCCCACACGCCCGTACTGGACCGTGTCCATACCCCTGCCGATATGAAAGGCATGTCTGACGCGCAATTGCGCCAGTTGGCCGATGAATTGCGCGCCGAGACGATCGCGGCTGTGTCGGTGACGGGCGGGCATTTGGGGGCCGGTCTTGGCGTGGTGGAAATGACCGTGGCTTTGCATGCGGTTTTCGATGCGCCCAAGGACAAGATCATCTGGGATGTGTCGCACCAGTGCTATCCGCACAAGATTCTGACGGGCCGGCGCGACCGCATCCGCACCCTGCGGACAGAGGGTGGTTTGAGCGGCTTTACCAAACGTTCGGAAAGCCCCTATGACCCCTTTGGTGCCGCCCATTCCAGCACCTCGATATCTGCGGCCCTTGGCTTTGCAGTCGCCCGCGATCTGGGCGGTGAAGGCGGCGATGCGATTGCGATCATCGGTGATGGGGCGATGTCGGCAGGCATGGCCTATGAGGCGATGAATAACGCAGGCCATCTGGGCAAGCGTCTGATCGTGATCCTGAATGACAATGAAATGTCGATTGCGCCCCCCACAGGCGCGATGTCGTCTTACCTTTCGCGCCTTTATGCAGGCGAGCCTTTTCAGGAATTCAAGGCCGCCGCCAAAGGGGCGATCTCCCTGCTGCCCGAACCCTTCCGCGAAGGGGCCAAACGCGCTAAGGATGTGCTCAAGCATATGACTGTGGGCGGGACGCTCTTTGAGGAGTTGGGGTTCTCGTACCTCGGTCCGATTGACGGCCATGACATGGAACAGCTTTTGTCGGTCTTGCGCACCGTCAAGGCCCGCGCCGACGGGCCGATCCTGATTCATGCGATCACGAAAAAGGGCAAGGGCTATGCCCCTGCCGAGCGCGCGAGTGACAAGGGCCATGCCACCGCCAAGTTTGATGTGATCACCGGCGAGCAGAAGAAAGCGCCGAGCAACGCGCCGTCTTATACATCCGTCTTTGCCGAAAGCCTGCTGAAACATGCCGCCACCGATCCAAAGATCTGCGCCGTCACTGCGGCGATGCCGGATGGCACCGGTTTGAATAAATTCATGGAACGCTACGCAAGCCGCTGTTTTGACGTGGGTATCGCGGAACAACATGCGGTGACGTTCAGTGCCGGTCTTGCCGCTGGCGGGATGCGCCCGTTTTGCGCGCTTTATTCCACCTTCCTCCAACGCGGCTATGATCAGGTGGTGCATGATGTAGCGATCCAGCGTTTGCCGGTCCGTTTCGCGATCGACCGCGCGGGTCTGGTGGGGGCTGATGGCGCGACACATGCGGGGTCTTTCGATGTGGCGTTCCTTGCCAACCTGCCCGGTTTTGTCGTGATGGCGGCTGCGGATGAGGCAGAACTAGTGCGCATGGTCGCGACTGCCGCTGCGCATGACGAAGGCCCGATTGCCTTCCGTTTCCCGCGCGGTGAAGGCGTGGGCGTGGAGATGCCCGTGAACCCTGACGTGCTGGAAATCGGCAAGGGCCGGATGATCTGTGAAGGCAGCCGCGTTGCGATCCTATCGTTTGGCACGCGCTTGCAGGAAGTGATGAAAGCCTGCGAGGCGTTGCAGGCCAGAGGCATCAAACCGACCGTGGCGGATGCACGTTTTGCCAAGCCGCTGGACCGTGACTTGATCCTGAAACTGGCGGCCGGACATGAGGCGCTGATCACCGTCGAAGAAGGCGCTGTGGGTGGTTTCGGGTCACATGTCGCGCAGCTCTTGGCGGATGAAGGCGTGTTCGATCACGGCCTGAAATTCCGCTCGATGGTGCTGCCCGACACGTTCATTGATCAGGCCAGCCCCAAGGCGATGTACGATGTAGCGGGGATGAATGCGGAACACATCGAGGCGAAGGTGCTGGATGTGATGGGCGTGGCAGTGATGGAGAAGCGGGCGTAAGGGGCAAAAGGCACCTTTGGCTTCAAAGTGACGTATGCTGCGATCTTTACGAACCGTCGCAATGCGCAGGAACGGCGTTTGGAAATTTGGGCTGTTTCCGGCAGCCGCTATGCAGCACTGGACTGAAAAAGCCTTGGCGTTTTCGAACGGAAGGTGGCTTCAACGCGCATTCGGCGACCTGAAAAACGCAAAAGTTCGAGGTTTGTTGTTTTCCACGAGGGGCATCTGGTTTTCCCGTGTCCATTAGATCGACACAATAGCGCCTTGAGAAATCCTTTATGCGCCACGGTTGCTGCTAAAACTTGACGTAAGAACAAGCCGTCTTTACCCAAGTGTCATTTCAACGAGGTCACTGAACATGCCGACAAGCTATACTGACCAGTTTTTTGAGATCGACCCTGCCGCCCCGCCTCCGGCGGGGACGGTGTTGAATTTCGTCAGTTTGACCATCACCGACGAAAACGATGATGGAGATTTCGACCGCTTCGATGACGACAGTCTGAACGGTGTGGATATCACTGCGTCCTATCCCGGGGATACTGTAACGATCAATGTGGCGGGCGTCGGTAATGTCACCTATACGGGTGTGACGTTCTACCTGGCGGATGGGACACGTTTCTTCACCCCCAGTGACGGTCAGGTGCTCCAAAATGGAACTCTGGTCAGCACTACTTTTGTCTTTGGTCAAGGGCCTCTGCTGGCGTCCGAATTGGGCCCGCCCTGTTTTCTTTCAGGCACTTTAATTGAAACACCGGATGGCTTGAAAGCCATTGAAACACTTGTGGAAGGCGACATTGTTGTTGGTTTTGCGGGGGACGAACTCACCCTCAGGAGGGTTCTGCACCGCCGGATCGACACCCGTGAATTGCATGCCAACCCCAAATTGCAGCCAGTTCGGATCATGGCTGGCGCATTGGGTGATGGCCTTCCAAAAAACGACTTGTTCGTCTCTCGGCAGCACCGGATGTTGGTCAGATCGAAAATTACCGAGCGCATGTTCGGAGAAACCGAAGTTTTGATCTCGGCGATAAAATTAACAGAACTACCCGGGATTTCCGTCGTCCAATCCATGAACGATGTTGAGTACTTCCACCTGGTATTTGACAAGCATGAAGTAATCTATGCAGAGGGATCTCCCACCGAGAGCCTGTTCCCCGGACCGGAGGCCTTGAAGGCAATAAGCCAAGAGGCCCGAGAAGAAATCCTGACAATCTTTCCTGAAGTGGCTGATCTGGATTATGCACCCACGCCGGCACGCTTTATTCCGCCCGGCAAGCAACAAAAGCAGCTGATCGCGCGACACCTGAAAAATAATCAACCCCTACTCAGCCAGTCTTTTTGACCCTGCAATTTATGAGGTTGACACGCTGCCGAGCCTTGCTTCGGTCCGCGTGAGTGGTGATGTTTCTGCAATGGAGAGCCAGCAGGTATCTTTGATTGGTTGCGAAACATGACCCAAGACAAAGGCTGGCGCATGCGCACCCAGAACCGGAACTTTCACGGATCTCCTCCACTTAACTGACCTCGCGCGCAGCTCCGTTCCGATCGGCCAAGCTGTTTTGCACCATGTCTGCTTCGGGCTGAGAGCCGTCATTCGCCGGTAACTACTTTCCCTTGTCCAACCGCCGCTCGATCCCCTCTAGCCTTGCCAGCACCTCATCGCGGTAGGCGTCTGTTGCGGCATTGCCTTCTTCGGCGTGCGCGTCCTGCATCGAGTTCACGATCAGACCGACCAGCAGGTTTACCACCGCGAAGGT
>NZ_DASYOK010000097.1:0-13519 GCF_036007805.1 Yoonia sp. | reverse complement strand
CGTTTCCGGCAGGACACGCAGTGCGGCGGGTACAGTCGCCGAAGTCGATGGCATCCCGGTTGCGGGGGGCACGCCAGCGGATGCGGCTGTGGTCGAAGCGATCACAGACCTCAGGGCGCGCGGGCTTGACGTGGTCTTCAGCCCCGTTGTGATGATGGATATCGTTGCGGGGAATGGCTTGCCTGATCCCTACAGCGCCACAGAGCAGCCAGCCTTGCCGTGGGTTGGCGACATCAGCGTGACCTTGGCTCCGGGCATCGCGGGATCGCCTGATGGCACTGCTGCCGCCGATGTGCAGGTCGCGGACTTCATGGGGCAGGCGGCGCCTTCCGAATTCAACATCTCGGGCACACGAGTGACGTATACCGGTGCCGCCGAGAACAGCTACCGGCGCTTCGTGTTGCACTATGCGCATCTTTGTGCGGCTGCCGGTGGTGTGTCTGCCTTTTGTATCGGCACAGAGCTTGCGGGCCTGACCACGGTGCGGGGGGCGAGCGGCTTTCCCATGGTCGCGGCCTTGCGCGCCCTTGCAGCCGATGTCCGCCAGATCCTTGGGGCGGGCTGCAAAATCAGCTATGCCGCCGACTGGACGGAATATCACGGGATGCAGCCTGCGGGGACGGATGACAAAGTCTTCCACCTTGATCCCCTCTGGGCCGATCCCAATGTTGATTTCATCGGTGTGTCGGGGGGGCTTCCCTTGGCGGACTGGCGCGAAGGCAGCGATCACCGCGATGCAGATGTCGGGTCCATCTATGATCTGGGTTATCTGCAAGGCAATGTGGCAGGGGGTGAGCACTATGATTGGTCCTACCCCACGCCCGAGGCCCGTGCAGCACAGCGCCGTGTGCCAATCACTGATGCAGATGGCGAGCCCTGGGTCTGGCGCGCCAAGGATTTTTACGGCTGGTGGGCGCACCGGCACCATGACCGGATCGGCGGTATCAGACAGAGCATCGCGACCGATTGGGAACCGCAGAGTAAACCCTTCTGGTTTACTGCCGTGGGGTGTCCTGCCGTAGACAAGGGCGCCAATACGCCGGGGCATTTCCTTGGGCGGGGAGAACTGCCCTTGGCCTCGAACGGCAACCGTGATGACCTGATGCAGATGCAATACCTGCAGGCCTTTTCGCGCCATTTCACTGACCCTGCGCGGAACCCTGTCTCTGACATCTACGGCGGGCGCATGGTGGATATGGCGCATCTGCATGTCGCAGGCTGGGATCCGCGCCCTTATCCCTATTGGCCGGGCAACCGCGCTGTCTGGTCCGACGGGGACCGTTATGCCACCGGCACATGGCTGAACGGGCGCGCCTCGGATCGGTCGCTGGCCTCTGTGGTGGCAGAGATCTGCACACGCTCGGGCGTGCACGACTATGACGTGCGCGGGCTTTTCGGTGTCGTGCGCGGCTATAGTGTGTCGGATGTCAGCACAGGGCGTGCAGCGCTCCAACCGCTCATGCTGGCCTACGGGTTTGACGCGGTCGAACGCGACGGCGTGCTGGTCTTCCGGAGTCGTAACGGACAGGTCGATCATCACCTGACCGACGCCCATATCGCGCTTGATCCTGACAGTGATAGCGGTCTGTCGCATACGCGCACGGCCGAAGCAGACATCGCAGGGCGCGTGCAATTTGCCCATATCACCGCCGATGGCAATTATGAGGCTGTCGCCGCAGAGGTGACCCTGCCGGATGATGACACCTTGACCACAACACGCAGCGAAGCGCCTTTGGTCCTGACCCGTGGCGAGGGGCAGGATATCGTCGCCCGCTGGCTGCAGGAGGCGCGGATCGGGCGCGAGACCGTGCGCTTTGCGCTCCCGCCTTCGCAACAGAACGTTGGCGCGGGTGATACGATTGATCTGCTTGCCGGGGGGAATGCTGGCACCTACCGGATTGACCGGATCGAAGAGGCGGGCGCGCGCCTGATTGAGGCCACGCGGATCGAACCCTTGGTCTATGAACGCGGCGCACGCCCCGAAGACAGCGTGCAGTTGCAACCCTATATCGGCCCGATCCCGGCGGAACTGTTGTTTCTCGACATCGGCATGCTGACCGGAGACGAGCTGCCCCATGCGCCCTATGTCGCGGCAGCTGCCAACCCATGGCCGGGAAGTATCGCGCTTTACGGGGCACCGCAGGACAGCGATTATAGCTTACAAGTAATCCTCAGCGAACCGGCCACGGTCGGTGTCACACAAACGGCCCTGTCACGGGGGCCAGTGGGCATATGGGACCGTCAGGAGGGTCTCGAAGTGACCTTTGTCAACGGCACCGTCAATTCGGCCCTGCAAGAGGCGGTGCTGGCAGGGGCCAATACCATTGCGATTGGCGACGGGACCAAAGACAATTGGGAGATTTTGCAGTTCCAGGAGGCGACACCGCTTTCTGGCGGCGTCTACCGTCTGTCAGGGCTGTTACGCGGGCAGGCGGGCAGTCGCGGTCTGATGCCGCAAACATGGCATCCGGGATCACGGGTCGTGCTGATGAACGGGGTGCCGGGGCAGATTGCACTGCCGACCGCGGCGCGCGGCACCGCGCGGCACTATCGCTTTGGCCCTGCAGCGCAACCCATGTCCGACGGCAGCTATCGCTATGAGACCCACGCCTTTGCAGGGAACGGGCTGCGGCCCTATCCTGTGGCACATTTGCGCGCCATGAGGAACGGTGCGGATGTGGTGATCTCATGGATCAGATGCAGCCGCATTGACGGGGATATCTGGGCCGATGGCGATATCCCGCTGGGCGAGGATAGCGAGGCCTACCGCCTGCGCATCTACAAATCGGGTCAGTTGCGCCGCGAGCAGATCGTTTCAACAGCGCAGTGGACCTATGGGGCTGCCGACCTCGGCAACGATATCGGTTCCGGCTTTTACACAATAGAGGTCGCACAACTCTCTGAACGCTTCGGCGCTGGGCTGCCGACACAGATCGAGCGCTACCTGTGAGGCCCCTTCATCTGGCCGACATTGAAACCGCCGCGCGTGCCTTGGCGCTGATTGCGCCTGACGAACGCGCGGCGGTGATGCAGGATATGATCGCCAAAGCCGCGCTTGCCGACAGTTACCGTCTTGCCCATGGCCGCCCACACCCGCTTTTCGGGACCGGCACGCTCATGTCCTGTGCCCTGCGCAGGGCGGTCGCACCGCGTCCAGCGGCGCTGGGGCCGGATGCATTGCATACGTTCGTCATCGCAGTGCAGGAACTGCGCGAATATTTCACGCATCAAATTCAGTGACCGGAACCATCACAGCTTTGTTCTTGGCTTGAAGGCCCTATCTGCTTTAGACAGATGACCAACAAGCAGCGAGGAAAGTGCCATGGCGCGTCCAAACCCCAGTGTCACCGAGTTTGATCCGGTCTGGCAACGCATCTGCCAAGAGGCAGAGGCGGCCATTGATGCAGAGCCGCTTATGGGCGGGCTGATCTATGCGGGTATCCTGCATCACAAATCCTTTGAAGGTGCGCTGGCCTACCGCATTTCGATGAAGCTCGCTTCGCGCGAAATGTCCGAGCAGATCCTGCGCGAAATCGCAGACCAGGCCTATGTGGCCACACCTGAACTGGTCGCGGCTGCGCGCGCCGATCTTGTGGCGACCTATGACCGTGATCCGGCCTGCCACCGCTTTATGAAACCCTTGCTGTTTTTCAAAGGTTATCAAGCTGTACAGTGCTATCGCCTTGCCCATTGGCTCTATCAGCATAACCGCAAGGATTTGGCCTATTTCATCCAGATGCGCACAAGCGAGATGTTCGGCGTCGATATCCACCCCGCCGCGAGGATCGGGCAGGGGATCATGATTGACCACGCTCATTCCATCGTTGTCGGCGAAACCGCCGTTGTGGGCGATAACGTGTCGATGCTGCATTCCGTCACCTTGGGCGGCACCGGCAAAGAGGACGACGACCGCCACCCCAAGATTGGCGACGGCGTGCTGATCGGGGCCGGGGCGAAAGTGCTTGGCAACATCAAGGTTGGCCATTGCAGCCGGATCGCCGCAGGGTCTGTGGTATTGGAAGAGGTACCGCCGATGAAGACCGTGGCTGGCGTGCCCGCAAAAATCGTGGGCGAGGCAGGCTGTTCGCAGCCGGCGCTCAGCATGGACCAGATTCTGAAAACGGTGAAATAAAAAAAGGGCGGCCCGATGAATGGGCCGCCTCTTTTTATCTTTATGTCAGCGACTTACGCCAGCATTGTCATCGGGTTCTCAAGGTTGTCCTTGATTGCGTTCAGCAAGTTCGCCCCCAAGGCCCCGTCAATCACACGGTGATCAACCGACAATGTCGTCGACATGACTGTGCCAACTGCCAGCTCACCATCCGCGCCAACGATCGGCTTTTTCACGCCTGCACCGACCGCGAGGATTGCGGCGTGTGGCGGGTTGATTATGGCATCAAAGTTGTCGATGCCGAACATCCCGAGATTGGAAATCGCAAAGCTGCCGCCTGCGTATTCATGCGGGGCCAGTTTGCGGTCGCGGGCACGCGTGGCGAGGTCTTTCATCTCGGCTGAAAGGGCAGAGAGCGACTTCATCTCGGCATCTTTCAAGACCGGCGTGAACAAGCCGCCTTCGATGGCGACAGCCACCGCCACGTCGGATTTCTCGAACTTCAGCGTCCGGTCACCTGCCCAAACCGCATTCGCATCGGGTACCTGCTGCAAGGCAAGCGCGCAGGCCTTGATGATGAAATCATTGACCGACAACTTCACGCCACGGGGTTCAAGCTGTTTGTTCAACTGGGCGCGGAACTTCATCAGCGCATCAAGCTGGATATCGCGGCGCAGGTAGAAATGCGGCACGGATTGCTTGGCCTCGGTCAGGCGGGCAGCAATCGTCTTGCGCATCCCGTCAAGCTTGACCTCTTCGAACGGACGGTCCGCATATGTCTTCAGCACAGCATCGGTTGAAGGACCAGCGGCCATTGCTGCACCGGCAGAAGCTGCGGGCGCATCGGCCTTCGCCGCAGGTGCAGCTGCCTTGGGTGCTGCTGTCGCGTTCTCGACATCGGCCTTGACGATCCGGCCATGCGGGCCAGAGCCTTTGATGGCTGTCAGATCAAGGCCTTTGTCCGCCGCAATCCGGCGCGCCAGCGGCGTTGCAAAGATCCGCTCGCCGTCCTTTGTCGGCGCAGCAGGTGCTGCGGCGGGCTTCTCGGCCGCGGGTGCGGCACTCGGCGCGGGGTCAGGTGAAGACGGCGCGGAAGCGGCGGATGAACCGGACGAGACGTCACCGATATCATCAGCACTTTCACCTTCTTCCAGCAGCACGGCGATCACGTCGTTGACCTTCACACCCTCGGTGCCTTCGGGCACGATGATCTTGCCCATCACACCTTCGTCGACGGCTTCGAACTCCATGGTGGCTTTGTCGGTTTCAATCTCGGCCATGATGTCACCGGAGGACACTTTGTCCCCCTCTTTGACGTGCCATTTGGCCAGCGTGCCTTCCTCCATCGTGGGGGACAGGGCAGGCATCAGGATTTCTGTTGGCATTGCGCGGTCTCCTTAACGGTAGGTTACTTTTTTGCAGGCATCAACGACCTCATCAGCGGTCACCAAAGCATGTTTTTCAAGGTTGGCAGCATAGGGCATCGGGACGTCTTTACCGGTGCAGGTGATGACGGGCGCATCAAGGTAATCGAACGCCTCCTGCATGATCACACTGCTGATATAGCCGCCGACGCTGCCTTGCGGCCAGCCTTCTTCAACGGTGACACAGCGGTTGGTCTTGCGCACGGAATTCAGAATTGTCGCCGTGTCCATCGGACGCAGTGTGCGCAGGTTGATGACCTCGGCGTTGATGCCCTCTTCGGCCAGCTTTTCAGCCGCCGCCAGCGCATAGGTCATACCGATCCCGAAGGACACGATGGTCACATCATCGCCCGCGCGTTCAATCTTGGCCTTGCCAAAAGGAATGGTGAAATCATCCATCACCGGCACATCAAAGGATTTGCCATAAAGGATTTCGTTCTCAAGGAAGATCACAGGGTTGGGGTCACGAATTGCGGTCTTCATCAGACCTTTTGCATCCGCAGCCGAGTAGGGCATGACGACCTTCAGACCGGGGATTTGCATATACCATGCCGCATAATCCTGAGAGTGCTGCGCACCCACGCGGGCAGCAGCACCGTTCGGCCCGCGGAATACCATGGGGGCACCCATCTGACCGCCCGACATATAGAGCGTTTTGGCGGCAGAGTTGATAATGTGGTCAATGGCTTGCATGGCGAAATTGAACGTCATGAATTCGACAATCGGTTTCAGCCCGCCAAATGCGGCACCCACACCGATCCCAGCAAAACCGTGCTCTGTGATGGGCGTGTCGATCACGCGTTTCGCGCCGAATTCGTCCAGCAGACCCTGGCTGATTTTGTAGGCGCCTTGATACTCGGCAACTTCCTCACCCATCAGGAACACGTCAGGGTCGCGGCGCATTTCTTCGGCCATCGCATCGCGCAGGGCTTCACGCACGGTGGTTTGCTTGACCTCGACATCTGCATCCCAGTCAGGCGTCGCATCCGCAACAGGTGCGGCAGGTGCAGCGACTGCGGGGGCTTTCGTCGGGACAGGTGCCGCTTCTTCTTTGGCCTCGGCAGCAGGGGCCGCACCAGCGGCGGGCACGTCTTCGCCTTCTTCCACAAGGATCGCGATGGGCGTGTTCACTTTTACGCCTTCCGTGCCTTCGGCGATCAGGATCTTGCCAACCACACCTTCGTCAACGGCCTCGAATTCCATCGTGGCTTTGTCGGTTTCAATCTCGGCCATGATGTCGCCCGAGGAGACAGTGTCGCCCTCTTTGACAAGCCATTTGGCCAATGTGCCTTCTTCCATCGTGGGCGAGAGGGCGGGCATAAGAATTTCGGTTGCCATTCCTTAAGCCTCCTGCGGAATTTCGGTTGCGTAGATATCTGTCCAAAGCTCGTCCAGGGCAGGCTCGGGGCTTTCTTTCGAAAACTCTGCGGCCTCGTTGACGATGGCTTTGATTTCCTTGTCGATGGCCTTGAGGTCATCATCGGTAGCGTGTTTGCCGGTCAAGAGCATGTCGCGGATCTGCTCGATCGGGTCACGCTCGTCGCGCATTTTCTGCACTTCCTCGCGGGTGCGGTATTTCGCAGGGTCTGACATGGAGTGGCCGCGATAACGGTATGTTTTCACTTCCAGAATATAGGGGCCTTTGCCTGCACGGCAGTGGGCAACAGCGCGTTCGCCCGCCTCTTTCACGGCCAGAACGTTCATCCCGTCCACTTCCTCGCCGGGAATGCCGTAAGCCGCACCGCGTTCCCAAAGCGAAGGTGACTTGGTCGAACGCTGGACTGACGTACCCATGGCATACTGGTTGTTCTCGATCACGAAAACGACCGGAAGGTCCCAAAGTTCGGCCATGTTGTATGTCTCATAAACCTGCCCCTGGTTCGCAGCACCATCACCGAAATAGGTGAATGTGACGCGATCGTTTCCTTTGTATTTATCTGCAAAGGCCAGACCGGCGCCCAGCGGCACTTGAGCCGCAACAATCCCGTGCCCGCCATAGAAATGTTTCTCTTTCGAGAACATGTGCATCGAGCCGCCTTTGCCTTTGGAAAACCCACCTTCGCGCCCTGTCAGCTCGGCCATGATCCCCTTGGGGTCCATGCCACAGGCCAGCATATGTCCGTGGTCGCGGTAGGATGTGACCCGCTTGTCGCCTTCCTCGGCGGCAGCCTCAAGGCCCACAACAACCGCTTCCTGCCCGATATAGAGGTGGCAGAAACCGCCGATCAGGCCCATGCCGTACAACTGGCCCGCCTTTTCCTCAAATCGCCGGATCAGCAGCATTTCACGGTAATGTCCCAGCAGTTCCTCGGCTGAGACGTTGGGTTTCGCGGCGGCCTTCTTTGGCGGCATGTGCTATCCTCCAGCGGTTTGGTATTTAGTTTAGTATTAAACTATCTACTAAAGCATGCCCCGAACAAATGCGAGAGTCAAAGTGACCCTTCGTCAAGCGTGAGTGGAATAGCTGCGTTGCGCCGTTCGAATGTCAGGAATGATTAGCGAATGACGATTTCATCGGCGCGGATCATGCCCAAAACTTCGCGCGCCTGTTGATCCAGAAGGTCCAGATCAAGGAAATTGTCAGACAGGCGCACGGTCAGGTTTTCCATCCGTGCCACCTCGTCTTCAAGTGCTGCCAGTTCAACCGCCAGCGCATCACCTTCGGCACGCACTTCGATCCGCTTGAAAAGGCCATAATCACCCTGCACGGCAGCGAACGTAAAATACAGCCCCAGCATGATCATGCCGAGGAAATAGAACAATGCGCCAAGTTGTGTGCGGCCGCGTCGGATCATGGGTCTGCCTCAAACGTCACCTCTGGCGGGTGACTGACAGCAGAATCGCATATCTGATTCGCAAAGGGAATCCCCTAAATGCAATAAAAGCGTTAATTTCTTGCGTTTTTGGGGCGTAGGCAGCCGTTATGCGCTCAGGCGATCAATCTCGTGCTTCACCTGTTCGCAGAGCGCCGCAGTCTGGTTGAGGATTTCTTTGGCCTTCAACAAATCCAACGCGCGATAGCTATCAACGGGCGGGCGCAGCAAGACTGTTTGGGGGTATTGCATGGCCGCGTTCTGTACGATCGACATCTGCATCATCTGGTTGGACCCATAGACCGCATCAATCTTGCTCGGGCGCACTTTGGGGTCTCCGCTTGTGCCGCCTGATACGTCAATGGCGATCACGTGATCCGCGTCATCCTGCACAAGATCCAGCGGGCAGGGATTCGTGGCGCTGCCATCAATGTGAAAGCGTCCGTTGCGCAATACAGGCAGGAAAACTGCAGGCATGGCGGCCGAGGCAGCCATCGCCGACAGCAAAGGCCCGTCCACGAACACCGCTGTTCGCTCGCCATAGAAATCAGTCGCCGCAATTTTCAAAGGGATTGCGAGCTCTTCAAAGCTATCAGGAATCGCATCCGGCAACACAACGTCGAGTACGCGTTCAAGGTTCAACTCGCCAATCCGTGGGCCGCCTTCATCGAAAAACCGCTTGATGCTGGTTGCGCGGGTTTTGAAGGCATCGTTGATCAGCGACACAGGATTGCTGATCTTGCCGAAGATATGATCGGTGATCGCCTCGGCGGTCATCCTCGCGCAGGCCGCGGCCCCGATAATCGACCCCATCGAGGTGCCCGCGACGGCCTTTGGCTTGATGCCCAATTCATCAAACGCGCGGATCGCATGAATATGCGCCAGTCCGCGCGCGCCGCCCGCCCCTAGGGCAAGTGCAATAGAATGCATGATGTCTGTCCTTGTCTGAGCCGCAGGATTTATCTGCGCACTTCATAGGGCAATCAACAGCGCAGGGAAACGGGCGTGTTGCGGCGTGTGGCTTAGTCTTTGCCGCGATAAATCTCGACCAGTTTGTTCAGCATCGCCAGCGCATCGGCGCGGTCCCGCTGGAACGAATTGCGCCCGATGATGGACCCGTTGCCGCCGCCATCACGGATCGCACGCGCATCATCGTAAACCGCATCGGCGCCTTTGGCCGCACCGCCCGAAAAGACCATCAAGCGACGCCCGTCGAAGGCGCTTTGCACACAGTGGCGCACGCGGGCTGCTTGGGTCGCCACATCAATGCCCTGCGCCTCATAGACCTTCTTGGCTTCACCAAGGCTCAGATGATCGGTCGAGAGTTTGATCTTGATGATATGTGCCCCCAGAAGGGCCGCGATCTGGGCCGCATAGGCGCCGATATCAATGGCCGTCTCGCCGTCCTTGTCCAGTGCCTCGCCACGGGGGTAGGACCAGATGACGGTCGCAATGCCTTTCGCGGCAGCTTCGCGGCGCATTTCGGCGATGTCGCCGAACATATCAAGTGCTGCAGATGAGCCGGGGTAGACAGTAAAGCCGATGGCAGAACAGCCAAGGCGCAATGCATCATCGACCGACGCGGTAATCGCTTGGGTCTTTGGTGCTGCATCAGGGATCAGCGAATTGGCCGAGTTGACCTTCAGGATCGTCGGGATCTGGCCCGCAAAGGTATCGGCACCGGCCTCAATCATGCCCAAGGGGGCGGCATAGGCGTTCAGGCCCGCGTCAATCGCCAGTTGGTAATGGTAATGCGGATCATAGGCGGGCGGGTTCGGGGCGAAAGAGCGGGCAGGGCCGTGCTCGAACCCCTGATCGACGGGCAGGATAATCATCTTGCCCGTGCCACCCAGTTTACCGTTCATCAAAATGCGCGCCAGATTGGCTTTTACGCCAGGTGTTTCGCCTTCGTAGTTGGCAAGGATTTTCTGAACGGTGCGGGTGGTTTTCATGATCGGGCCCCTTATGGCTGAACAGCGTTAACTGACCGATAGGGGGCTGCGTGCCCGGTTGCAAATGTGTTAGCGCAACCGGGCATGATGTTATCGCAAACAGCTAGCCAAGTGCGGCCACGCCAGGCAATTCCTTGCCTTCCATCCATTCAAGGAAGGCTCCACCAGCGGTGGAAATATACGTGAAATCATCGGCTGCACCTGCCTGATTCAGCGCAGCCACGGTATCACCGCCACCGGCCACCGAGATCAGCTTGCCTGCTTTCGACAGTTCCGCCGCCTTCGCCGCCGCCGCGTTCGTTGCCGCATCGAAGGGTGCAATTTCAAACGCGCCCAAGGGGCCGTTCCAGACGAGTGTTTTCGCCTTTTCCAGCACCTCGGAAATATAGGCGACTGTCGCAGGTCCGGCATCAAGGATCATCGCGTCTGCCGGACAGGCATCAGGGGCCACCGTTTCATTGGCGGCACCTGCTTTGAATTCGCGCGCCACCACAATGTCACGCGGCAGGATGATCTCGCAGCCCGCCGCCTCTGCTTTGGCCAGAATATCGCGCGCGGTGTCGGCCAGATCATGTTCGCAAAGCGACTTGCCCACATTGATGCCTTGCGCGGCAAGAAAGGTATTCGCCATCCCGCCGCCGATCACCAGATGATCGACCTTGCCCACCAGATTGCCCAGCAGGTCAAGTTTCGTGGACACTTTCGCGCCGCCAACCACAGCGACAACAGGGCGTTCTGGGGTGCCAAGCGCCTGTTCCAAAGCGCCCAGTTCTTCGGCCATCAAACGGCCCGCGCAAGACGGCAAAAGCCGTGCAATCGCTTCGGTGCTGGCATGGGCGCGGTGGGCCGCGGAAAACGCATCGTTGACGTAGATATCACCGAGGCTTGCCAGACGTTCGGCAAAGCCTGCGTCGTTCTTTTCCTCACCGGGGTTAAAGCGCAGGTTTTCCAAAAGCAGAACTTCGTCGCCGTCCATCTCGGCCACGGCATCGGCATAGTCCGAATTGACCCATGTCACCGGCAGGCCCAGAACATCGGCCACCGCAGGGGCGATGTGTTCCAACGACATCTCGGGCACGACCTGTCCTTTCGGGCGGCCGAAATGCGCCATCAGGATCACCTTGCCGCCTTTTTGCTGAATATCATCGACCGTGGGAATGATCCGCTCGATGCGGGTGGTATCAGTCACGACGCCATTCTCGACCGGCACGTTGATATCCACACGCACCAAGGCCCGTTTGCCCGCAAAATCCATGTCGTCAAGTGTCTTCCAAGCCATCATCGTGCTCCTGTGGGTCAGAGGTTTCGCAATGGTGTTGCGGCAATCTCGCGCCCGCGTCAACCAGACCCGCTTGGCAATCGTCTCAAGGGATCATATGTCAGGTCCGAACAAAAGTTTAAGGAGCGCCCCATGGCCGAGATCAAAGACCCCGAAAACACGATCATTATGACACTCAAAGGCGGCGATGTGATTATCCAGCTGCTGCCGGATGTGGCCCCGGCCCACACCGCCCGCATGAAAGAGCTGGCGCGGGCCGGTAAATATGACAACGTTTGTTTTCATCGGGTCATCGACGGTTTCATGGCGCAGACGGGCGACGTGGCCAATGGCAACATGGAAAACAATTTCAACATCGGCCGCGCCGGTACAGGCGGCTCCGACCTGCCTGATCTGCCTGCCGAATTTTCCAAGATCCCGCATGCACGCGGATCTCTGGGTGCGGCGCGTTCGGCAAACCCGAACTCGGCCAACAGCCAGTTCTTTATCAACTTCAAGGATAACGACTTCCTGAACGGCCAATATACCGTTTACGGGCAGGTCATTTCCGGCATGGAACACGTCGATGCCATCGTGCGCGGCGAGCCGCCGATGAACCCCGACCGCATGATCAGTGTCAAGGTCGCCGCCGATGTTTAAGTACGCTGCTCTCTTCGCTGTGCTGGCAACCCCAGCGCTCAGCGCCGGCTTGGAAATCGACCTTGCGGGTGAAGCCAACGGCACGATTGTCATCGACCTTTTCGAGGAAACGGCGCCACTGCATGTTGCCCAAATCACCGCCATTGCCGAGGCGGGCAGCTATGACGGCGTGGTCTTTCACCGCGTGATCGACGGTTTCATGGCGCAAACTGGTGACGTCGAAAACGGCGTGATGGGCATGGACCTGTCTCGTGCGGGTACGGGCGGCTCCGAATTCGGGGATATTCCCGCCGAATTCTCGGACATTCCGTTTGAACGCGGGGTCGTGGGTATGGCCCGCGCCCAGAACCCGAATTCGGCCAACAGCCAGTTCTTCATCATGTTCGAGCCGGGCTATTTCCTGAACGGTCAATATACCGTTGTGGGCGAAGTCACCGAAGGCATGGAACTGGTTGACCAGATCAAACGCGGCACCGGTGCCAATGGCGCCGTGATCGGCCAGCCCGACATGATGGCCGCCGTGCGCGTGACCGAGTAACGAAATCTGTTTGGCCCCCTCACTAATTCGCGAGGGGGCTAGGCGCAAACAACACAATCGGACACCCTGCGGGCAACTGTCAGGAGAGACCGATGCGCATTTTCCCTACATTTCTAGCATTTTGCACTGCTGCGACAATGTCGTCGGCAGGTCCCGAGTTCTGGACTTTCGAGTGGCCGAACACCGATTTTGAAACGACAAGCGTTGAAAGCTGGGTCGAAATTATTTCAGGCGGCCCACCCAAAGACGGTATTCCGGCACTCGACAACCCTGCGTTCGTCACTGTCGCTGATAAACCGGACCTCGCGCCGCGCGAACCGGTCATCACCCTTGAGATTGAAGGCGAAACGCCACGCGCCTATCCGATCCGCTATCTGACATGGCACGAGATCGTCAACGACGTGGTCGGCGACATGCCTGTCGCTGTCACTTTTTGTCCCTTGTGCAATTCCGGCATCACTTTTGACCGGCGCACCGCTGATGGTACCCTCAGTTTCGGCGTGTCGGGCAAGCTGCGCAATTCCGATATGATCATGTATGACCGCGAAACCGAAAGCTGGTGGCAACAGGCCACAGGCGAGGCGATTGTAGGTGAGCTGACAGGGGCAGACCTGATCAGCCTGCCCAGCTGGATGGAAAGCTGGGAAACTTTTGCAAGCCGCAATCCCGAAGGCTTGGTGATGGAAGAGCCCGCCTTCAACCGCAACTACGGGGCCAACCCCTATGTGCGCTATGACAGCTCTCATCGCCCGTTCCTCTATTC
>NZ_DASYOK010000096.1:0-20658 GCF_036007805.1 Yoonia sp. | reverse complement strand
AATACCTTTGGCGACCGCCATTCCTACTTGTGTCGTCATGAGGATGGCCGTGCGATCACAAAGGATGAAACACTGTCGGCACAAAAACTGATGCATGTGTCCCCGTTCCAACCAATCGAGGGCGGCTATACGTTTCGCTTTGATATCCAGCCTGATGCGATCGGCATCTGGATCGACTATTCGCGCGGCAACGGCGGGCTGATTGCAACGCTGACGGGGCCGCGCAAACCCATCACCAACACAGCGATCATCAAGGCGGCGCTCCGGCGACCCTTCGGGTCCCGTCGCGTGTTGGCACTGATCCATTGGCAGGCAGTGAAACTCTGGTGGAAAGGTGCGACGTTCCGGTCGCAACCCGAACCCCCAGTGGATGAGGTGAGCCGGTGAAGGCGCTGACCGAACGCCTGCCCGCCTATTCGCTCTTTGCTGCCGTACTCGCGGGCGCCGGACTACCAATCTATATCTATGCGCCGAAATATTACGCCGATACTTACGGCGTTAGCCTTGCGGCATTGGGCGCGCTCCTTTTTGCGATGCGCCTTTTCGACATGATCCAGGATCCTGTTCTGGGATGGATCAGCGAGCGGCTGACAAGCGCTAAAAAACTTGTGATTACGCTGACTGCAGGTGTGATGGCGCTGTCGATGATCGGGCTTTTCGCGGTGGCGCCGCCGATCAATCCGCTGTGGTGGTTTGCAATCACGGTGACTGGGCTTTTTACGGCGTTCAGCTTTCTCACCATCAATTTCTATGCCCAAGGTGTCAGCAAAGCGGGCAATGGCCCACAGGGCCATGTGCGGCTGGCCGCTTGGCGCGAAAGCGGGGCATTGATCGGTGTTTGCATAGCCGCCGTCGTGCCCACCGTGTTGATCGGCGTAGTGGCCGATCCTTTCGCAGCCTTCGCCTATGGTTTCACCGCGCTCGCTGTGATCGCCGCCGTCTTTATGTGGCCCGAATGGAAAGAAAGGGTCAGTCAGGAACCTTCGCAGATGGGTGAAATCATCCGCGACAAAACGGCACGCAAGTTGCTTGTTTTGGCTTTGGTTAATGCCACGCCCCTGGCTGTCTCTTCGACACTTTTTCTCTTTTATGTCGAAAGCAAACTCGGGGCTGTAGGCTGGGAAGGCCCGCTTCTGGTGCTGTTTTTTCTTGCCGCCGCGATCTCGTCCCCTTTTTGGTCAGCGCTCGCGCGGCGCTACTCGCCCAAACCTGTTTTGCTGGCCGCCATGGTGCTTGCGGTTGCCTCATTTGGCTACACGCTCACTTTATCGCCGGGCGATGTGATCCCTTTCGCGATTATCTGCGTACTAAGTGGAGCGAGCATCGGCGCAGATCTTACTTTGCTGCCCGCGATGTTTGCGAAACGTATGGCTGCCATCTCGCCCAATGGCGGACAGGGATTTGGCCTTTGGAATTTGGTGAACAAGTTCACGCTTGCCTTCGCCGCGGTGGTTTTGCTGCCGTTACTTGAACGATCCGGTTTTCAGGCCGGGGCAACAAATTTGCCCGCTGAAGCCATCACGATGCTGACAGTGCTCTATGCACTTGTGCCATCGCTATTGAAAATTTTGGCAATCGGTTTGCTGATTGCCACAAGACTCGAGGACTAAACGATGTCGTTTATGACCTACATCCTGATCGGCGCCGCCTTGATGGCTATCGCCGTGTTTCTGCGAGAGCGTTACGTGTCGTTCTGGGCGCAGAAATCTAACGACTACGCAGATGGGCCGATTTTCGATATCCGCGAACGGTTCAACGGGCCGATTGTCTGCGAAGGTGTGATCTACGGGCCAACAGGCCGCGTGGCTTC
Organism: Yoonia sp.; assembly: GCF_036007805.1. Taxonomy (GTDB): domain Bacteria; phylum Pseudomonadota; class Alphaproteobacteria; order Rhodobacterales; family Rhodobacteraceae; genus Yoonia. Next base: position 18,848 of record NZ_DASYOK010000096.1, on the reverse strand, counting down.
TCGTTTCGTTGCCGATTTCGAGGCCTCGTGGAACGGCAATGTCGGGACTATGAAAGAGGTCTTTCATTATGACAGTGGGCAGGTGCAGCACCGTGAGTGGACCCTGACCTTGGGCAACGATGGACGGATCAAGGCAGAGGCACCTGATCTTGTTGGCGCGGGCTCTGGCCAGCAGCAGGGCTCGGCCGTATCGCTTAACTATCGCATCAAGCTGACCGAAGAGGCGGGTGGCCATGCGCTTGACGTCACTGACTGGATGTATCTGATGTCCAACGGGTCAATCATGAACCGCAGCCAGTTCCGCAAATTCGGGATTAAAGTGGCCGAGCTCGTCGCGACGATGCGCCCCAAAGACAAAGCCTACGCAGGAGAATAACCGTGAAAAACTGGCAAGGAAAACGATACTGGCTTGTAGGCGCAAGCGAGGGGCTGGGGCGTGAAGTCGCGTTCAGCCTTAGCCGCGCAGGGGCCGAGGTGATCGTGTCTGCCAGATCAGAGGACCGGTTGAAAGAACTGGTCGCGGAGCTTCCCGGAAAAGCCTCCTACATCGCTGTAGATGTCGCAGACCGCGCGGCGGTTGAGGCGGCCGCGAAAGAAGCTGGCGCGATTGATGGCGTTGTCTATCTGGCGGGCGTTTACTGGCCGATGAAGGCGCAGGAATGGGACAACGAGAAGGCGGACATGATGGGCGAGGTCAATTTCCTTGGCGCATCACGTGTCGTGGGGGCCGTCATCAAGGATATGGTCGCGAAAGGGGCGGGGCACATCGTACTTGTTGGTTCGCTGTCCGGTTTCCGTGGTCTGCCCGGTGCGATTGGTTACTCGGCATCCAAAGCCGGGCTGATGTCTTTGGCGGAATCAATGCAGGCCGATCTGCGCACATCGCCGATTGAGGTGCAGTTGATCAACCCCGGCTTCATCAAGACACGCCTGACTGACAAGAACGACTTTACCATGCCGTTCATCATGTCGGCAGAGGATGCCGCCAAAGAGGTGTTCGAGCATATGAACACCGACGCTTTCAAGAAAAGCTTTCCCATGATCTTCTCCTGGGTCTTCCGTTTGTCACAGTTCATGCCGGACTGGATGTATTACAGGCTCTTTGGCGCAAAATAGCGCCTGCTATCGCGGCATCGGATTGGTAGCGTTCTTGTAGGGTTTCCAGTTCTTGATCTCTGGATAGTACTTTTGCCGCCAGTCCTTGACGCGGGGGTTCATTGTTTTGCGCCAAGCAGGCGGGACCAATGCGATCATCGTCATCAGCGGATACCCGTATGGCAGTTGCGGTGCCTCATCGTCATCGTAGGTTTGCAGCAATGGAAACCGCCTGTTGGGTTTGTAGTGGTGATCGGAGTGCCGCTGGAGATTGATCAGCAGCCAGTTGGAGGCCTGCTGAGATGCATTCCATGAATGTCGTGGCAGCACGTGTTCATATTTGCCATCGCCCAAGTGCTTCCGTGTGAGCCCGTAGTGTTCCACATAGTCGACCAACTCGAGCTGAAAAACGGCCCAGAACGCCTGTGTTGCGAACAGGAACACGCCCCACCAGCCACCAATACCCCATGCGAGCAGGACAAAACCGGCTTCAAGCGCCCAATACCGCCAAAACGGGTTTGACCGATGAAACCAGGGCAATTCCTTGCGCGCCAACATCGCCTTCTCGGCTTTGAAGGATGACACCAGCGACTGGTAGAGCACCCGCGGGAAGAAACGATAGAAACTTTCACCATAGCGCGCGGTCACCGGATCGCGTGGCGTCCCGATATAGCGGTGGTGGACCAGCAGATGCTCTGACCGAAAATGCGCATAAAGCACCGATGACAACAGGATATCGGCCATCCACCGTTCCAGTTTGGGCTTTTGGTGCATCAATTCATGCGCATAGGTGATCCCGATTGTGCCGGACAGAATGCCAAGCGCTGCAAAAAGCAACCACTCTTCAAACCGGCTCAAATGGCCGGATTGGACGACATAAAGCATGATACCGAAGAGTGTGATCAGCTGGATCGGCGTCCAAAGAAGGGTGATCAACCGATACCAGAACAGCTGTCCGTCGGGTGTTTCAACGTCAGGATTTTGCGTGTTCTTCCCGATGATGTAATCAAGAAAGGTAAAGAGATACCATGTAGACAACGGCAAAAGCGCAATCGCCCATCCACCCTGCATGGCGGCAAAAATAGCGAGTGGCACCAAGCCAAACGACAACCAGAATGGAAGCGCGCTGGAAAGGTTTCCGATCTTTGATGTTTCAGGAATGCTTGTCATATCATGTCCGAAAGCGTTGCTGTCACAACAATAGGTTCAGCGGCTTTATTTCTCAATCGTCGCGTAGCGTCATATGGGCAAGATCAAACACCTTGCGCATCACCGTCGGTAACGCAGTCGGGTTAAATTTCCCTTGTGACAGGAACTCCCCGCACGCAGGTTTTGTGCCCAAGGCCACCTTTGCTGTCATGATCTTCAACCGCAAATGAAAATGCGTGAAGGTATGTCGCGCCTCTTCGCCCAGTGCTGTCCATTCTGCCTCAAACGGCGGTTCTGGTGCGGGATCGTCGCTCCAATCCGACCCCGGCCAGCCCAACATGCCACCCAATAGACCCCTTTCCGGACGGGTTTCCAAGAGCCATGCGCCGTCTTCGCGGCGCGCAACATAGACGATGCCAAACCGGGTTGGTGTCTTCTTCTTGGGCGTCTTCTTGGGCAACGCGGCCGCTGTGCCGGCAATGCGCGCGGCACAGTCATCGCGCCACGGGCAGACCCCACAGGCCGGATTGCGCGGCGTGCAAATTGTGGCGCCAAGGTCCATCACGGCCTGTGCATAATCACCGGGGCGGGTTTGGGGCGTCAGTTCTGCGGCCCGCGCAGTCAGTTCCGCCTTGGAACCCGGCAGGGGCGCGTGAATATCGTACAGGCGCGCCATGACACGCTCGACATTGCCATCAACCACGGTCTCGGGCCGGTCAAAGGCAATCGCAGCAACAGCCGCCGCCGTGTAAGGGCCGATGCCGGGCAGTTCTAGCAGCGCGTCGTAGGTATCGGGAAATACGCCGTCATGGTCGGCAACCACTGCACGGGCACATTTCAGCAAATTGCGGGCGCGGGCGTAGTACCCCAAACCCGCCCAAGCGGCCATGACATCGGCATCATCGGCCGCCGCCAGATCACGCACTGTGGGCCAGATTGCCATGAATTTGCGGTGATAATCGCGCACTGCCGCCACGGTTGTCTGCTGTAGCATGACCTCGGACATCCAGACAGCATAAGGATCAGGCAGGACACCCGCCTTGCGATCAGCAGGGGCGACACGCCACGGCATTTCGCGCGCATGGGCGTCGTACCATGCCAAAAGCTCTGCACTAAGGTCACGCAATGTTTATTACCCGTTTCAAACCGCCCCGCAGACTTGGCGCGTCTTTCATCTTAGAGTAGGGCTTAGACATGAAAGAACCACGTCCTACCAGCACCACGCGCGGATTTTCCCGCGCGGCGACGTTGATGCAAGGCAAAGTACGCAAAGCCAGCGAGGATCGCGGCTTTGCTGTGACCCGCCTTTTGACGCATTGGGCAGAGGTGGTTGGTCAGGCGACGGCGCAAATCGCCACGCCTGTGAACGTCAGCTACGGCAAGGGCGGCATGGGTGCGACGCTGACATTGCTAACCACGGGGGCACAGGCCCCCATGTTGGAAATGCAAAAAGAGCAGATTCGCGAAAAGGTTAATGCCTGCTATGGCTACCGCGCTATTTCGCGGGTCCGGATCACGCAGACAGCGCCAACAGGCTTTGCCGAAGGGCGCGTGGCCTTCGGTCATGCGCCAAAGGTCCACAAAACACCTGACCCGGCGGTGCAAATGGCCGCAAAGGCCCTATCTGAAAAGGTAGAAAACGAAAAACTGCGTGCGGCGCTGACAGCGCTGGGCACAAACGTATTAACAAAACAAAACTCGCATCAGAGGTAGATATGAAACGTAGAACTCTTTTGGCCGCAGGTGGCGGTGCATTGGTTGCGCTGGGCGCTGGTTGGACACTGACACGGCCTGACCCTGCAACGGGGCTTTTGCCAGGGGCGGCCATGGCGCAAAGCGCCGACGGTGCACTTCCTGAAGTGATTGAAATGGTTCTGGGCAATCCCGATGCGCCGGTCGAGGTGATCGAATATGCCTCTTACACCTGCCCGCACTGTGCGACATTCCACGCCAACCAGTATCAGGCACTGAAAGAGAACTATATCGACACAGGCCGTATCCGTTTTGTCTACCGCGAGGTCTATTTCGACCGTCCAGGCCTTTGGGCTTCGATGATCGCGCGGTGCAACGACACAACTGAATTCTTCTTTGCCTTCTCGGAGCTGCTTTACGCTGAGCAACGCAGCTGGCTTGCGTCTGGTGATCCGGCCACAATCGTTGAAGAGTTGCGCCGTTTGGCCAAAACCGCAGGGATGGATGATGCGGCACTTGATGCCTGCCTCAGCGATGCGGCCAAGGCCGAGGCCCTGTTCACATGGTATCAGGAAAATGCCGATCGTGACGGGATCACAGGGACACCAAGCTTCCTGATCGACGGTCAGAAATATTCCAACATGGCCTATGATGAATTCGCTGCTATTCTGGACGGGAAGCTGGGCTAGATCAGCCCGCGCATGAACTGAAAGAATTGCAATGAAGCCTCTTGCAGGCCTGAAAGTTGTGGAACTGGCGCGGGTCCTTGCGGGCCCGCTTGCCGGACAGACACTTGCCGATCTTGGCGCCGAGGTGATCAAGGTCGAAAGCCCCCAAGGCGATGACACGCGCCAATGGGGTCCTCCCTTTGTCGACCACGAGGGCGAACAGGCCGCCGCATATTTCCATTGCTGCAATCGCGGCAAGAAATCGGTGGTCATTGATTTTCGCACACCCGAAGGTCAGGCGCAGGTGCGCCGCCTTGTGGCGGACGCCGATATCCTGATCGAGAACTTCAAGGTTGGCGGGCTGGCCAAATACGGCCTCGACTACGACAGCCTCGCAGCGCTTAACCCCCGTCTGATCTATTGCTCGATTACCGGCTTTGGCCAGACCGGGCCCTACGCCAAACGCGCGGGCTATGACTATATCATCCAAGGCATGTCAGGCCTGATGTCCGTCACAGGCCCCCCCGACGGGCAGCCCCAGAAAGTGGGTGTGGCAGTCACGGATATTTTCACTGGCATCTATGCCTGCACAGGCATCCTTGCGGCCGTGAATCAGAGGCATACGACGGGCAAGGGCCAGCATATTGACATGGCGCTGATGGATGTCGCGACTGCCGTGATGACCAATCAGGCGATGAACTATCTGGCAACGGGCAACGCGCCGCAGCGCATGGGCAACGCGCACCCCAATATCGTACCCTATCAGGTCTTTGACTGCGCCGATGGGCATATCATCGTCGCCAGCGGGAACGACGGGCAGTACCAGCATTTCTGTGCGCTTCTGGGCCTGCCGGAATTGGCGGCGCACCCTGATTACGCAACCAACGCAGCACGGCTAAAGAACCGCGATACACTGACGGCCTTACTCACTGCGAAAACGCAGACATGGACCAAGTCTGATCTTCTTGCTGCCTGCGAAACCCACGGCGTCCCTGCAGGACCAATCAACGACCTGCAAGAAACCTTCGCCGATCCCCAGGTAATCCACCGCGGCATGCGCGTTGATCTGGATGGTGTCCCCTCTGTGCGTCTGCCAATCACATTCTCGGATGCCGATGTGACGCCAATGACCGCATCACCGAAACTCGGCGCAAATCAGGACCTGCTGGATTAAAGCCCCAGGCGGTCAAAACCCGCATCAATCGGCGCCCAATCCACAAGCTGCAGGCGCACAGGCAAGGTCAGCACTTTCATGCGAAAACTAGCAGGCAGGCGCACGGCGTCTTTTTCGGTTGTGACAAGCTGGGCTTTACGCGCCTCGGCCTCAATCTCAAGGCGCTTCATCAACGCCTCGGTCAGTGGTTGATGGTCGCCCAGCGCCTCGGCGCGGACCAAGGTCGCGCCCATATCGCGGAGCGTGACAAAAAACTTCTCGGGGTGGCCGATCCCTGCGAAAGCCAACAACTTCAGATCACGCCATGGCATGCCCGTCGGCAGCGGGGCCAGATGGCCCACAAGATGCGGCACATCAAAATGCCACTGCGCGCCAAACCGGTCCTGTGCCGCAGGTGGCCCGATGGACAACACCAGATCAGCCCGCTTGAGGCCCGACGCCACAGTTTCACGCAAAGGCCCCGCAGGAATAACGCGGCCGTTGCCAAACCCCCGCATCGCATCAACGACAACGATCGAGAGGTCTTTGGCCACATCGGGGTTCTGGAAGCCGTCATCGAGCAGAATGACATCAGCGCCCGCCTCTTGTGCAGCGCGCACACCAGCGGCGCGGTCCTTGGCCACCCATGTGGGCGCAAAAGCGGCGAGAAGTAGCGGCTCATCCCCCGTTTGATCCGCTTTATGGTCGCGTTCACTGACACGCACGGGGCCTTCGAGGCTGCCACCATAGCCCCGTGACACGACGTGCGGTGTGCGGCCGCGATCCATTAGGCGCGCGATCAAAGCGATGGTCGTCGGTGTCTTGCCCGTTCCTCCAGCATTGATATTGCCGATGCAAATGACCGGGACACTGGCCTTCACCTTTACAGGGCGGCGCAGGCGGCGTGCTGTGCCAGCGGCGTAAAGTGCAGCCAAGGGCGCCAATGCGCGTGCGATTAACGTGGGGTGATCAGGTGGGGTGAACCAGAAGGACGGTGCGCGCATCTATGAAACCAGCTCTTCCAGACGCAGCTGGATAAATGTTGCGATACGGTTGGTCACCGTTGCCCCGCGCGATGTCACATCCCAGGCGGCATGTGCAAGTTCTGCAGTTTTGTCAGCTGCCAAAAGCGTCTCAACCGCAACGCCAAGATCATCACCGGAGCGCAGCAAACGGGACGCGCCTGCTGCGTTCAACCGTGCTGCATGACGTTGAAAAGGGGCCACCTGAGGGCCGTAAAGAACCGCAGACCCCAAAGCTGCCGCCTCAAACGGATCGCGACACCCTTTGCCGTCCAGCGTTCCCCCCAGATAGGTAATCGGCGCGATGCGGTACCACAGGCCAAGCTCTTCGTCGGTGTCGACCACATAGACCTGCGTAATCTCGGATGGTTCCGGCTCGTCCGACCGCAAAGCGACATTAAAGCCCTTTCCACGCATTTGTTCCACAATGTCATAGGCCGCCGTCGCATCCTGCGGCACGACAATCAGCAAGAGACGATGTGCACGTCTGCTTGCGGCGTGATGGGCCTTTGCAATGTAACCGGTTTCGCACGCCGGTGCAGCCGCCGCGAGCCAGACAGGGCGTGTCCCGATGGATTTGGAGATTTCGTTCCGCTCGGTTTCGCTACAGGGCAATGTTGGCGCGCAGTCTTCCATTGCACCCGTGACCAAGACGTTATCCGCAGGCGTGCCCGCATAAATCAACTGGTCCGCTGCCGCTTGATCAAGTGCAAGAACGGCTTCGAACTGCGACAACATCGAGCGCCGGGCACCGGGCACCCATTTGCCCGCAATGTCATCGAGTCCTTCGGCCGTCGCATCGACAAAGATGGCCGGTAGCCTCGCGTTATCCAGTTCCGAAAGGAGGATCGGATCAAGATCACCCTTCACCCATATGCACATGGCTGGCTGCCAATGGGCAATGAAGGCGCGGATCTCCTTGCGGCCCTGCGGTTCCGGCAGGGCGCGTTGGGCAGATTCCGGCACCCAATGCAGCAGCGTCGCCACTACGTGAATGGGATCGCCGTCTTCGGCCAGTTTCCGGTCAAGCGTTTCAATCGCCATCAACTGGTCAGGACGGCTACATCGCGCCCAAATGATCGTGCCCGCAGGGCGCGGTGGCTGTTCGGCAAGTGGCTTTTTGCGGTCGTGTGACCCCAAGCCTGCCAGATAGGCTGCGATTGCGAGGGATCTTGCCATGTCCTGACCGGTGGCCTTGCCTTAGCTATCGAGTTCTTCAGTCGGCGACGCCGCTGTTTCTTCGTCCCGCAAGCGGTGGATATGTGCAATGAAGTACCGCATATGCGCGTTATCAACGGTGCGCTGTGCTGCACCCTTCCACGCATTATAGGCCGCTTCATAGTTTGGGTACATGCCAACGATATCAATGGCATCCACATCCTTGAATGCATTCTTGGTCGGATCAATCAGCTCGCCGCCAAAAACGAGGTGCAGGCGTTGTGTCATGGATAAACCTTTGCGAAAATATGTGTCGAAGCCAGTCTAGGCTTTTGGCGCAGATGGCTCAAGCCGTGCAAGCAGATCACCGTGAAGCCGGGGACCGGCAGCCAGAACACCGGGGACTTGAGGGTGCGTGTTATTGAAACGCAGCGGCGCACCGTGTTGGTCGGAAATCTTGCCGCCCGCCTCTTGCATGATCAATGCACCCGCTGCGATATCCCATTCCCAACTGGGCCGCAGGGTAATCATCCCGTCGAAACTGCCGTCTGCGGCAAGGCAAAGCCTGTAGGCAAGCGATGACCTGAACGCGCGCTTTACCGGCGGAAGCGTTCCGTCTTTCCAGAACCGCGCATCAAAGTTCGGCCTTGCGCCAAGGATTGTTGCATCGTCAATCGGCGGGTCAGAGGCATGGATCGGCACATTGTTCAGCGTCGCACCACCGCCAATTTCAGCAGCGAACATCATGTCATGCATCGGCAGATAGATCGCGGCGGCAACGGGTATGCCATTCTCGGTCACAGCAAGCGAATGCGCCCAGTCCTTGCTGCCTTCGATAAAGGCACGGGTGCCATCGATAGGGTCAATAATGAACTGGCGCCGCGTCTCAAGGCGGGCGGCATTGTCCTCAGTCTCCTCCGAAAGCCAGCCATATGCGGGCCGCTCTGCTGGCAGAAAATTCTCCAGCATGGCGTTCACGGCCAGATCTGCGGCTGTCACCGGCCCCGCGCCGTGGGGTTTATCGGTCACATCTGGATTTTGCTGAAAATACCGCTTGGCAATGTCACCCGAGTGGCGCGCTGCTTGCACAAGCAGCGCAAGATCAGTCTCCGGCAAGCGTCAATCCTTCAACCAGCAACGAGGGAACGACGCGCGACAGATGCTCGCGGCCGTCATTGGCAGGCTGGATCGTCATCAACATATCGCGCAGATTACCCGCAACGGTACATTCGTTGACAGGATAGGCGATTTCACCGTTCTCGACCCAGAAACCAGCCGCACCGCGTGAATAATCGCCAGTGTTGGGGTTGATCGTTGAACCGATCATCGAGGTCACCAAAAGCCCTGTGCCCATTTCCCGGATAAGATCATCGCGTGATTGCTGGCCTTGGGTCAGTGCCACATTTGTCAGGCTCGGGGATGGCGGCGATCCGGTGCCACGCGCGGCATTTGCCGTGCTTGGCATCCCAAGCTTGCGCCCTGTCGCCAAATCAAGCGTCCAGCCCGTTAAAACGCCGTCATCGACAATCGCACGCCGCGTAGTGGCCAAACCTTCGGCATCAAAGAGCTTTGATCCGGTGACACGCACGCGATGCGGATCCTCAATGATCGACAACCCCTTGGGAAGGACCTGTTGACCGATGGCATCACGCAACCAGCTTGAGCCGCGCGCAATCATGGATCCGTTGCTGGCTTGCAGAAGGCTCCCGATCAGGGTGCTGGCGACGCGTTCATCAAACAGCACCGGATAGGCCCCGGTGCGCGGACGTTTCGCGCCCGCCCGCTCTACCGCACGTTCCGCCGCGATGCGCCCGATTTCTTCGGCGTCACGCAGGTCGGCCTGAAACACGCGGCTGTCATAGTCATAATCGCGCTCCATCCCTGTGCCGGTGCCGCTGATCGCCACACAGGACAGGCCCCGATCACTCCGCGCATACCCCGCAGAAAACCCGTTTGTTGCTGCCAGATGGATGCGCCGACGCCCGTAACCTGCCGAGGCGGATTGTACTTGTGAAACGCCCGCATTGCGCAGGGCTGCGGCCTCGGCACGGGTGGCGTCCTCTTGCAGCGCGGCAGGGTCAGGCTCGTCGCTGGGATCAAAGAGTTCCAGCGCCTCGGTCGCAGTATTGCTGGCCAGTTGCGACGGATCAGCAAGGCCCGCATGCGGATCTTCGGGCGCTTCCTTGGCCATCGCCACAGCACGTTCAGCCATCTGGATCAGCGTCTCGGGTTTGGTGTCGGATGACGACACGCAGGCCTGCCGATTTCCGACAAAGACGCGCAGACCAATGTCGATGCCCTCGGACCGTTCGGCCTGCTCCAGCGCACCGTCGCGGACAGTAATCGAGATCGACGTGCCATCCACAGCAATCGCATCGGCGGCATCTGCGCCGGCACGCTTGGCGGCCTGTAAAATCTGATCGGAAAGGTCTGAAAGAGATTGGGTCATCGTATGTCCTTTGCTTGCTCAAAGACCTAGTGCGCCAAGGTCTGCCCCGCAAGGCCAAGGGTTGTTCAAATGAAAAAGGGCGCAAGTGTCGCCACCTGCGCCCCCTTTACAAAAAGGATCAATTAACGAACGCGATTGCCGTTCACATTGACCTGACCATTTGGCAGCACCTCGACAGAGGTTTCCATCTGGTCGTCACCGGTTGAGCGGGCAAACATCCCCACCATCATGCGCGCGCCCATGACATCCTGTTCGGGGACCAGCCCCATGGCGACAAGATTGTCGAGCAGCGCATTAAAGCCCGAAATCTCGATCGTTGCTGCGCCTTCAGGGCGTGGGAATGGTGCAAAGCTTTCCATGTCGCTGTTGTCAAAGGTAAAGGCCCCGCCACCGACCAAGGCAGCACCTGCTGCGTTCACATTCAGGCGGTCCAGCGTCACTGATTCAAGTTCATAGGGCATTTCCGCGCTGTTCATCGCATCCTGCTGTTCAGGATCGAACATATCAAACAATGCCTTGCCACGGCCGCTGAGTGCGAGTTGGATTGTCGCAGGGTCACGCGGCAAAACATTGCCCGCATCGAAAATATCCCAGATTGCATCGCTGATCGACAGGTCGATAAGATCGAAACCAAAGGCAAAATCCGAGGCCTCTTCAGAAGCGGCAGTCGGGAACAGAACCTTGATCCCGTATTGCGCCAGGCTCAGCTCAATCGGAAGAGGGAATTCGCCTGAAACGATATTCACCGCAACATCATTGGTCAAAGATGTATATCCCACAATACTGTTGTTCAATTCACCGGTCAGGTTTGAAGACCCTACCGTGATTGACCCTGCTGCCTGATCACCCTCTGCATTGATATCGAACACAAAGTCCGAGCGGTCGATCGTATAGCCCCCTGCAACGGCAAAACCGTCAGCCATCAACGTATCAGGATCGTCAAAATCCGCATCGACAGGCACCGACATTTCAGCCTGCGCCGCAATGTTCATCATCTTGCCACCAGCGGTAATATAGTCGCCATCGCCGCCAGGGATCTGGAAATCAACCAGAAGGTCGACTGATCCGATTGTGGCGTCATAAGCGATATCGCGCAAATCGCCAGTTTCGATCTGATAGCTCATATCGACGTCATTCAGCATGACCTGTGCGTCACCGGTAAAGGTGATATCGCCGTCCACAACATCCTGAAGGGCGATACCGTACTGATCGGCGGTGATCGCATAATTCATGGCATCCGGATCGCCGCTTACGATCATGTTCATGTTCTGCTGGGTCACTGCCAAAGTCACGACCACGCCATCCTCGCCGGTGATGACCATTGGATAGCTATCGTCCATCGTCACGCGCACGGTACCGTCGGACTGTTCGTTGAAAGCAATCGTTCCAATCGACAAGACGACGGTGACGTCATCATCGGAACTTTGCAGTGACAGATCGCGGATCGTCACAACACCGCTTGATGTCTCTTCCGCACCGATTGTCAGGCTGTCTTCGCCGTAAACGCCCATTTGCGCTTTCCAGTTTTCCCAGACCTGCGCGGCGGTCACGTCGGCCTGCGCTGTGCTGCCAGCGATCAATGCGGCGATGCAAACAGCGCTACGCATTCCTGTCGGATATGTCATGGATGATCCCTTTCGATATATCTTTGTCCCACTGACCTGCGCTTTCAAATTTAACTGCAATGGGATTTACTATTAAGACAATAACTAGCCACCCCAAAAGAAATCTGAAAGGGACTTGTGTGAAAAACCTGAATTTAGTCGGGAAAACCGTACTTATCACCGGGGCTAGCCGCGGCATTGGCGCCGCCGCCGCCTATGCCTTTGCCGGAGCAGGCGCGAATATCGCACTGGTTGCCCGCAGCACCGACGAGATTGCGGAAATTGCCGGACAAATAGGAGAAAAAGCACTTGCGATCCCTTGCGATGTTGCGCGCTATTCCGATGTCGCTTCGGCCATTGCTGCGACCGCGCGCACATTTGGCGGGTTGGACGTTCTGATCAATAACGCAGGCGTCGTTGAGCCGATCGGCCACCTGCAAGACACCGATCCCGAGGCGTGGTCGCGCACCATCGACATCAACCTCAAAGGCGTGATGCACGGGATGCATGCGGCGATGCCCGGCATGATTGCCCAAGGACACGGCACGATCATCAACATCTCGTCCGGTGCCGCCCATGGCCCGGTCGAGGGCTGGTCCGCCTACTGTAGCTCCAAGGCTGCCGTCTATATGCTCACACGTGCCGCCGACAAGGAATCCCGTGATAAAGGCTTGCGAATTCTGGGGCTTTCGCCCGGAACGGTCGCCACACAGATGCAGCGCGAAATCAAGGCGTCAGGCATCAATCCGGTCAGCCAGCTTGACTGGTCCGTGCATATCCCGCCCGAATGGCCCGCACAGGCACTTTTGTGGATGTGTACACCCGAGGCCGACACGTTCTTGGGCGATGACGTCAGCCTGCGTGACGAGGATATCCGCAAAAAGGTCGGGCTTGTATGATCCGCTGCGACAAGGATGGTGACACATGGATCGTCACCATTGACCGGCCCGACAAAGCAGGCGCGTTGACGCGTGATATGCTGATCCGGCTGGCCAAGATTGCAGAGGCGGCACAGGATGCGAAACTCTTTATTCTGACCGGTACTGGCGGGGTCTTTAGCGCCGGTGCAGATTTGGAAGCTGCGCGTGCAGGACTTGCCACCGATCCGGTCTGGGAACGGCTTTCGGGCGCAATTGCCGCGCTTCCGTGCCTTACCATCGCAGCCCTGAACGGCACGGTCGCGGGTGGTGCTTTTGGCATGGTGCTTGCCTGTGATCTGCGGATCGCCGTGACAGAGGCAAAGTTCTTTTATCCGGTGATGAAGCTGGGCTTTCTGCCGCAACCTTCTGATCCCCCGCGCCTGACACGGCTGGTCGGACCGGCCCGCGCCAAGATGATTCTGATGGCGGGCCAAAAGATCGAGACGGAACGGGCGCTCCAATGGGGATTGGTGGACCAGATCACCACCCCTGATGCGCTGCTTGAAACCGCACAAAACCTTGGGGCAGATACGCTCTCTGCCGCACCGGAACATATTGCGGCGATCAAACGCATGACGTTAAAAGAGTAAAAACAATAAAGGTCGCGCCCTGATGGAACCAAACGGATTGATGGAGCAGGCCCAGAACGCCTTCGATCAGGCACTGTTCCTCGCGCAAGGTTGGCTTCTTTCACCGGCAGCGTGGTCGCAATTTGCACTTCTGATCGGTGCCTATCTTCTGGCACGGATTGCGAGCGGGCTTCTCGCACCGCGCCTGCGCACATTGCTCACACCGGACGCGGCCAATCGCTCTATCCTCTCCAAGGCGCGCCGCTTCCTGCTCATCTTCCTACCGCTGACCTTGCCACTTTTGGCCTATGGGTTTACCGCCGTGGGCGAAAGCGTGACGCGGTCACTCTTCGGGTCCGGCGAAGTCATCGCATTCGGCAAGCGTATCTTCCTTTTCCTTGCCGCCCGCGCCCTGGCCAAAGACATCGTCACGGACACCTTTCTACGCGTTCTGGCGCGTTATATTCTGGTCCCTGTTGCGGCGCTCTATGCCGTCGGTTTCCTTGATGAGGTCACGATGGCGCTTGACGCGGCGCGGGTGACACTTGGCAATATCAGCTTCTCTGCGCTTTCCATCGTCCGCGGGCTTATTGTTGGCAGCCTTCTGTTCTGGCTGGGCCAATGGTCAAACGCGCAGTCATCCTCTTATATCACACAACAACCCATGCGGCCGGCCATCCGGCAACTGGCGATCAAGGCCTCTGAATTTGCGATCTTCACAGTCGCCTTCCTGATCCTGATGAATGTGATGGGGATCAACCTGAGTTCCCTGGCGATTATCGGGGGTGCCATAGGTGTGGGCCTTGGTTTCGGTCTGCAAAAAATCGCATCCAACTTTATATCTGGCGTGATCCTGATGGTCGAGGGCCAAGCCACCGTCGGCGATTATGTCGAGCTGGATGGCGGCGAGGCCGGGACCATCATCAAGATGGGCGCGCGCGCAACGATCCTTGAGACTTTCGATGGCCGCTGGATTGTTGTCCCGAATGAGGATTTCATCACCACGCGGGTGGTCAACTATTCGGACTCAGGTTCGGCAAACCGGCTCGAGGTGGCATTTTCGGTCAGTTACGACACCGACATCAACCTTGTCCCGGCCATCATAGAAGCCGCTGTTTCAAAGCACCCCGGTGTGCTGCAAGACCCCGAAGGCCCCGACTGCGAATTGCGCGGCTTTGGCGATAACGGCGTAGATTTCGGGGTGGAATTCTGGGTCGAAGGCATCGACGACGGCAAGAACAAATACGCCTCTGACGTGTTGTTCCTGATCTGGAATGCGCTCAAGGAAAACGACATCGAAATCCCCTATCCGCACCGTGTGGTGGAAATCAAAGGACCCATGCCAGCGTGACCGATGCAATGGTCATTGGTGCGGGGCCCGCCGGGCTGATGGCTGCCGAGCAACTGGGCAGGGCCGGTGTGTCGGTGACCGTCGCCGATGCCATGCCATCGGTGGGGCGGAAGTTCCTGATGGCTGGGAAATCCGGCCTGAACATCACCAAAGCAGAACCGCATGTGGCGCTTCTTGCCGCATATGGCAAAGAGCTTCCACCGGCGCTCGCCCGCGCGCTTGATGATTTTGGCCCAGATCAGGTGATCGCATGGACGGAAGGTCTGGGGCAAACTGTTTTTACTGGATCGACGGGGCGCGTGTTTCCCACCGTCATGAAAGCCTCACCCCTGCTACGTGCATGGCTGGCGCGGTTGCGGGACTATGGCGTGCGCATCGAAACACGGTGGCGCTGGGACGGCTGGAAGGGCGACGCTTTGCGCTTTGAGACACCCGATGGCACGATAACTGCTACGCCAAAGGTTACCGTACTTGCCACAGGCGGCGCCAGTTGGGCACGCCTTGGGGCAAACGGCGCTTGGGCGGCGCATCTGCAGGATCAGGTCGCGCCCTTTGCCCCTGCGAATATGGGCTTTGTGGTGGATTGGTCGCCCCATATGGCCCCTTATCTGGGCACGCCGGTCAAATCGGTTGGCTTGACGGCAGGCAACCAGAACACGCGCGGCGAGTTCGTCATCTCAGAGCGCGGCATCGAAGGTGGCGGCATCTATATGGTGTCCAAAGCCATGCGCGAGGGGGCGCCGTTGACCATTGATTTGCTGCCCGACTGGCCAGAGGACAAGATCCGCGCAGCGCTGCAAAAACCGCGCGGCAAGGCGAGCCTGTCCAACCATCTGCGCAAAGTGCTACGGTTTTCGCCGGTGCAGACGGCGTTGCTGATGGAATGCGCGCGGCCGTTGCCGGTCGATCTTGCACCACTTATCAAGGCTCTCCCCATCGCGCACCAAGGGCCACGTCCTATGGACGAAGCGATTTCGACGGCCGGCGGAGTAAAATTTGCTGCGCTCACTGATGATCTGATGCTGAAACAGCGCTTTGGTGTGTTCTGCGCAGGAGAAATGCTGGATTGGGAGGCACCGACAGGGGGCTATCTGATCACAGCGTGTCTTGCGACCGGACGGCGCGCAGGCCTAGCCGCCGCCAAGCTTTGCTGCCCGTAGGCGCAAGAGAAACGTGGTCTCGAAAGGCCATGGCGCAAGGCCGCCACACAATCCAAATTGCTTCAAAGAAAGAAGTGTGAGTAATAAGTCTTTGATCCCGATCCAATGGCAGCACGACATGTTGTGCGTTGGACCCCGCCCCATTCGGAATACTGCACGAGTCGCTGGCGGTAAGTCATCCAATCACATAGAGAGCCGCTGTCATTTGTTTGAACCGGAAAGACCGCAAGACCTGCCAGATCGTTGCATTTATGCACCTAAGACATATGAATTACGCAATCAGCGGCAATTCGAGCATCAGTCATCTGAGCACCATTAGCCAGCCGGTTTTGAATGTATGATTTATTTATCCATTAAATTCAATGTATTAGTAGCGTCCGTACAGACATTTACCGAAGATAGGCTCCTAAAGCCCAAACGTAGATTACAACCCATCAACTTTTGCATCTAGGATTCGCACGAAATCCCTGATTCAGTGCGGAAATGTGGGTCGGTCACGCTTTGACCGTAAGGCCCCGTGCACAAATGGAGTAACACTATGCGCATTACAACAACACTTGCCGCTGCAGCAGCTCTTGCAGTATCCGGCGTCGCCGCTTCAGCTGGTGGCATGGCTCAAGAAGTCATGGAAGCACCAGTCGTCGTAGCTGAGCCAGCACCAGCACCAGCAGCTTCTTCAATCAGCCCAACATACATCGTACTGGGTGTGCTTGCTGCACTTCTGATCGCAGCAGCAGCTGATCAATAAATCAGGATCGACGATCTTGAATGAAAGGCAGGCCTCTGGCCTGCCTTTTTTCATATCAGCGCCTTGCCATCATCGCGAGCCGGATCAATGTCCGCTCCATAAGCGCATTCTGTGGCGCGGTACTTGCCGAGCGGAGTTGCAGATCGACATCTGTCAACGCTGTCAGCGCCTTTTCCAGACGGTCACGCCCCCACTGGCCAGCCTGCCGGACGATCTTGTCGCGTCGTGGACCAAAAACAGGGGGCCGGAGCCGTCCGGCACCTGCCGCTGGCCCGCCAGGATCAGAAGCCACCACATGCAACCTGCGAAAATGGCGCATTGCCCCAATGCAAAGCGTTACAGGCGTGACACCCTGCGCATAGAGATTGCGCAAAAGCGGGCCTAGTTGATCAGCCTGACCTGTGGCCACGATCTCTAACACATCGTCAACGTCCACCTCGGCAGATTGGGGGGCGTTGGCCATGATGTCGGCGATGCTCAGCGGGCTTTCATCGCCACGCTTGTAAAGGCTCACCTTTTCGATCGTTTGTCTGAAATCACCCGGTTCAAGGCTGTTGGCGAGCGCCAGCAGCGCATCCATCACATCACGGTCAGGCAGGGCGACACCGGCATCTTTGAGCGCCAGTTCCACATCTGCCCTCGTCGGCGGATCATCGTAGAGGCCGATAGATACAGCGTTGTTGTACCCCTCAACCACTTTGCGCAAGGCAGATTTCGCGGTCAACTGGGCGGCCGTGATCACGACCTGTGCATCACCGGGCTGCCAGTCGGCCAGCGCCCCCGCGATCACCTTGGAAAGGGTATCGGTGGCATCCTCAACAAAGGCGACCCTGTGCCCCGGAAAGAACCCCTGCGCCTTGATCGCATCATCCAGCATCGCAGGATCTTTGCGCAAATCAGAGGCACTTATCCGTGTCAGGCGCATTTCCTCTTCGCCCTGCGGGCCGACCAAGGCATTGATCACCTGCTGGCGCTTATCGGCCACCCGCATCGGATCGGCCCCAAAGATCAAGAGCGCCATGTGGGACGGATCCGGCCTCCGGAAGTAGTTATTCGCCGCGGCCCCCGTCAGCTTCATCAGTCAAGCTCGGCGGCACGGATCAGCATGCGGCTGACAATCAGATCAGCAAGGATCACCGACACCCGCGCTTCGGCGTCATCGCGCGTGGCTTGCGTTGCGTTGGTTGATCCTGTGGCAGAGTAACTTGTAAAGGCCTCGACCTCACCCCCGTCGATCTGGCGGCCATCCTCCAGCGCGATCAATGTCCATGTGGCCACGCCAACGATGTTAAAGCGCGAAGTATCGCCCTCTGATGTAATCGCTGCCGCCCGCTGGCTGGAGCGTACCGTTGTCTTTAGCACGTATTCCGGTGACGCACTGCGCCCGAGCCGTTTTTCCAGCTGTTCGCGCAGGCGAAAGCCCGCAACGCTCGCGTCCGTTTCAAAGGCAACACGCCCCCGCAACCCCGTATCTGCGCCATAGATCGGCGCAAAGCCGCAGCCCGCCAG
Organism: Yoonia sp.; assembly: GCF_036007805.1. Classification (GTDB taxonomy): domain Bacteria; phylum Pseudomonadota; class Alphaproteobacteria; order Rhodobacterales; family Rhodobacteraceae; genus Yoonia. The sequence goes on along the minus strand of NZ_DASYOK010000096.1, from coordinate 601 downwards.
ACCCAGAAGGCCAAGCAGGACAGAGCGGCGGGGTGTCAGGCTAGATGACAATGTTCACGATCCTTCCGGGTACGACGATCAGCTTCTTGGGTGCCGCACCGCCAAGGGCGTTTTGCACAACATCAAGGGCGAGGGCTAGCGCCTCAACATCCTCTTTGCTGGCATCCGCGGCCACCTGAATTTCGGCGCGCCGCTTGCCGTTGATCTGGATCGGCATGGTCACCGTGTCCTCAACCAGCATCGCCTCATCCGCGACAGGCCAAGGGGCGTTGGCGATCAGGCCGTCACCACCCAGCATGGACCAGATTTCTTCAGAGAGGTGGGGCGTCATGGGCGACATCAGTTGCGCCAGCACAAGCGCGGCCTCGCGTTTAGCAGCGCCACCAGCCTTGGATTTGGCCAGTACGTTGGTGAATGCGTAAAGCTTTGCAATCGCCGCGTTAAATCCGAAGGTCTCGACACCCATGGTCACATCATGGATTGCTTTGTGCATGGCACGCAGCAGGTCTTCGTCGCCGTCGCCGGCCACGTTATCCATACCTGCAATTTCGGACGTCACACGGTAAACGCGGCCCAAGTGCTTATAGGTCGCTTCTGCGCC
>NZ_DASYOK010000095.1:0-1764 GCF_036007805.1 Yoonia sp. | reverse complement strand
CAGAAGGCTTTCCAGTGCGGGGACAACCGCCTGTTCGCCTGCATCGGCCAGCGCTTTGGGGCCTGTGCCGAAGTAAAAGGCCGACCAGAAATCACGGCGCTTGCGGCCCATCGGCAGCACATCAACCGCGTGGCGGAAGGTCTTGCCGATCCGCGCAAGCACACCCAGCGACGTGGGCAGCCGTGCTTCAAGATCAGCCTTGATTGCGCGAGCAAGAACGGGGGCGGCACCTTCGGTTCCAATCGCGATCGTGACAGGGTCGCGATCAACAATCGCAGGGGTGATAAACTGGCTGTCGGCAAGGTTGTCGACGATATTGACCAAAGCGCCCTCGGCATGGGCAATCGCGGCCACGCGGGCGTCTTCGGCGTCATCCTCATTGGCGCCATAGAACAGCGCAGCGCAAAGTGCGTCACCTGGCTCCATGGCGCGCTCGATAATCCGCAGCTTGCCCTGATCGGCCCATTTGCGGATATCGGGTGCGATCTCGGCGGCGATGACGGTCAGATGCGCCTCGGTCTTCATCAGCAAACGCAGCTTGGCCATTGCGGCATCACCACCGCCCGACAGAACGATGCGGCGGCCTTCTACGGCAAGGAAGATCGGGAAATGCTTCATAGCGAACCTCAAATTTCTTATCTTCAATATAGAACATCGTTCTGCTATTTGCCTCCCCATGATGCCAGTTAAGGACGTACGTTCTGCCTTGCTGCAAAATTGGACTGCCCGTCCTATGATTGAGGGGATTTAAGAATGTCGGTACGCATAGACGCCACAGACCGGAAGATTTTAGCGGCACTTCAGGCGGATGCGGCGCAATCGCTGGACGATATCGCCAAGGCTGTGGGGTCCTCCAAGACGCCTGTTTGGAATCGCATTCGCAAATTGCGCGAGGCGGGGGTGATCGGCCAGCACACAGTCTTACTCGATGCCGAGGCGCTTGGGTTTGAGGCCTGTTTCTTTGTCCTGATCCGCACGTCCGAGCATGACGCAGAGTGGCAGGGGCGGTTCCTCAAGGCATTGAAGTCACGGCCTGAAGTGCAAGAGGCGCATCGTTTGGCAGGGGATATTGACTATATTTTAAAGGTGCGCGTCCGGAACGCGCGGGCCTATGACACGTTCTATCAAGCCCTGATTTCCGAGGTGAAAGTGCATAATGTGACAGCACTTTTGTCGATGGAAGAGATTAAATCGACGGTGGCATTGCCACTATAAATGAACGGCGTTCAAAAAATGTATTGACAGCGGCGCATGGGGCGCTCTACGAGTGTGAACACTGTTCATATTTGGAGAGACACCATGCAGACGATCAAGACCACAGTTACCCTCGCAACACTTGCTTTGGCAGCGGCCTGTGCCGCACCCAGCACCCAGCATACCGCCCAATCCGCCAACCACAGCGCTGAAGCCGCCAGTCATGGCGCGGCGGCAGTGGCATCGGGTGCCGCGACCGTCTCGGCCGTGCCCATCATCGCCACAGGGGCCGCGCTTTCGGTGACGGGCGCGGCGATTGAGAGTGTCGGGACCACTTCTGTCGCAGCTGGCACTCAGGCGCTTGAGACGGGACTGGGCACCTGCCAGACCATGCATACAGCACCATGTGTGGCGCCTGATGCGCCACCACGGTTGGACTAAGGGGTGGCCATAATGAAACGGTTTTTTGCCCTTTTGGTGGCGGCGATGACGGCCTTCACCACGCCGTCCTTCGCTGGCAGCAGTGCAGCGGGTAACCCTGTACTTCCTGCCGATGAGGTCGCCAGTTTC
>NZ_DASYOK010000094.1:0-7651 GCF_036007805.1 Yoonia sp. | reverse complement strand
GTTGATTGATGGCAATGAGGTCGCTGCGGGGGCGGATCGCGAGTATCCCGCGCTCTATGACCGGATGGCGGAACTGGTCAAAACAAGTGCATCCGAGGTGGATTTGTCACCGATGCTGCATGTGGCGGACGCGCTGACACTTGGCAAACGCAACGTCGTCGCATCTTTCCACTTTTGACCTAACCTTATGATTTTCCATGTCTAATCAAACTTCCGCCGGAGGCATCCCGCCGTTGCGAACGGCGTCGGCGTCTGTTTTCATAAACTGCCAAAAATTTACCATTTGATAAAAAATAAAACTGTGGCAGGCTGCTTGTGAGAAGCCAGATCAGGATTGCACCATGTCCAGCCCCATGACCCCCGGAATTGCCGCAGCGCGTCTGCCCGCCGAGATACTCGGCGAGAACTTTGGCGATCTACATGCGCCCTTTACGCCCCATGAGGCGGCGGTTGCCGCGGATCGTTGTTATTTCTGCCATGACGCGCCTTGTGTGACGGCCTGCCCGACCGATATCGATATCCCGCTCTTTATTCGCCAGATCAGCACCGGCACGCCCGAGGCTGCGGGCAAGACCATCTTTGACCAGAATATTCTGGGCGGTATGTGCGCCCGCGTCTGTCCGACAGAGGACCTTTGCGAACAGGCCTGCGTGCGTGAAATGGCCGAGGGCAAGCCGGTCGAGATCGGGCGCCTGCAGCGCCATGCCACCGATACGCTGATGGCCAAGCAGCGCCACCCCTACGATCGCGCGCCTGAAACCGGCAAGAAGGTGGCAGTGGTCGGCGCGGGGCCTGCGGGTCTGGCCTGTGCACACCGCTTGGCGATGCATGGCCATGATGTGACGGTCTATGATGCCGAGGCCAAGGCAGGCGGCCTGAATGAATTCGGGATTGCCGCCTACAAATCAACCGATGATTTCGCGGCGCGCGAGGTAGATTGGCTCTTGGGGATTGGCGGCATCACTGTGCAAACGGGGGTGCGCTTGGGTGAAGGTATTTCACTTGGCGGTCTGACCGAGAGCTATGACGCAGTTTTCCTTGGTGTGGGTCTTGGCGGTGTGAATGCGCTGGGCAGTGCGGGCGAGGACAAGGACGGTGTTCGCAATGCTGTCGATTTCATCAAGGAACTGCGTCAGGCCAGTGATCTGGCGGCCCTGCCTGTTGGCCGCGATGTGGTTGTGATTGGGGGCGGGATGACCGCTGTCGATGCCGCCGTGCAATCAAAACTGCTGGGCGCGCAAAACGTTACAATTGCCTACAGGCGCGGGCGCGAGGCGATGAGCGCCAGCACCTATGAGCAGGACCTTGCCGCGTCAAAAGGTGTGCGGCTGATGTTCAACGCCCAGCCTGTGGCGATCCACGGCAACGGTGCCGTGCGCGAGATTGAACTGGAATACACCACCGATGACGGCAGCGGGTTGAAAGGCACGGGCGAGACTGTGCGTCTGCCCGCCGATCAGGTGTTCAAGGCGATCGGACAGACGCTGACGACCGATGGCGGTCTGGCACTGGCAGGGCGCAAGATTGCCGTGACAGGTGCGGGCCGGACCAGCAAGGCGGGTGTGTGGGCCGGTGGTGATTGCGCGACTGGTGGTGATGACCTGACCGTCACGGCTGTCGCAGAAGGCCGCGATGCGGCGATGGATATTCATGCAACCTTGATGGGGAGCAACTAAAATGGCTGATCTGACAACAAACTTTCTGGGCATCAAGAGCCCCAATCCGTTCTGGCTGGCCTCGGCCCCGCCAACGGACAAGGAATACAACGTCCGCCGCGCCTTCGAGGCAGGCTGGGGCGGCGTGGTCTGGAAAACGCTTGGATCCGAAGGACCACCTGTCGTCAACGTCAATGGTCCGCGGTATGGCGCGATTTACGGCGCGGATCGGCGGTTGTTGGGCCTGAACAACATCGAGCTGATCACGGACCGTCCTTTGGAAGTGAACCTTGAAGAAATCACCCGCGTGAAGGCTGATTATCCTGACCGCGCAATGATCGTGTCGATCATGGTGCCTTGTGAAGAACAGGCATGGAAAGACATCCTCCCCCGCGTGGCAGCCACTGGCGCAGATGGTATCGAACTGAACTTTGGCTGCCCGCATGGGATGAGCGAACGCGGTATGGGCGCGGCCGTGGGGCAGGTGCCCGAATACATCGAAATGGTCACGCGCTGGTGCAAGCAGTATTACGACAAACCCGTGATCGTGAAGTTGACGCCCAATATCACCGATGTGCGCAAACCTGCGGCGGCTGCCATGCGTGGCGGGGCCGATGCAGTGAGCCTGATCAATACCATCAACTCGATCACGTCGGTGAACCTTGATACCATGTCACCGGAGCCTTCGATTGATGGCAAAGGATCGCATGGCGGCTATTGCGGCCCTGCGGTGAAACCGATTGCCATGTCGATGGTCTCCGAGATCGCGCGCAACCCCGAAACGCGCGGCCTGCCGATCAGCGGGATCGGCGGTATCACCACATGGCGCGACGCGGCGGAGTTTATCAGCCTTGGCGCGGGCAATGTGCAGGTCTGCACCGCTGCGATGACCTATGGTTTCAAGATCGTGCAGGAAATGATCAGCGGGCTGTCCCAGTGGATGGATGAGAAGGGCTATACGTCAGTCGAAGAAGTCGTTGGGCGCGCAGTGCCGAATGTGACGGATTGGCAGTACCTGAATCTCAATTACGTGGCCAAGGCCAAGATCAATCAGGACGACTGCATCAAATGCGGGCGCTGCTATGCCGCCTGCGAAGATACCAGCCATCAGGCGATTGCCATGTCCGAGGACCGCACGTTCAGCGTGATTGATGCGGAATGTGTGGCCTGCAACCTTTGTGTCGATGTTTGTCCTGTGGAAAACTGCATCACGATGGAAGCGATGCAGCCGGGCGAAGTTGATCCGCGCACTGGGAAAGTGGTGCAAAAGGAATACGCCAACTGGACGACACACCCGAATAATCCGGGGGCGGTTGCGGCTGAGTGAAGCACAAGAATTTTTGTCAAAAATTCTTGTGGTCCAAGCGATAACCTTCGTACGAAGGTTATCGCAATCATGTGTGCACGATCATTTTTCCCGCATTGCAGATAACGATGAACTGCCCACCGCATTCGATCAGATGATAACCGCGTCGGCTGACTTCATTTATGAAAGCCACGCGCCCGATTTCGCGATCCACATCTTTCACGGCGCGTCTGACAATACCGCCTGATCGCGCAGCTTTGGCATCAAAGATACGGGCGCACCAGCTCGGGTTCGTGCTTGGGTGGCGGACGGTTGAGGCATGGACAATCTGCATACCAAAACGTCCCACGAATTGGTGAATACTCTCTTAAACGCGCAAGAGTTTCGAATACAGCGTATCCAGAAAGCTCAAGGCCCCGTCATGCGGGGCTTTGTCGCCCAAGACGGCCCGCACCTGCACGTCGAAATCGGCGTAATGCTGGGTAAAGGCCCAGATTGAAAAGATCAGATGATGCGGGTCGATGGCCGCGATTTTTCCTGCATCTGCCCAGCCCTGGATGATGGCGGCCTTGTCATCGACCAGCGTTTTCAGATCGGTTTTCAGGATCTCTTCGATATGGGGCGCGCCTTGCAGGATTTCATTCGCAAACAGCCGGCTTTCGCGCGGAAAATCGCGGCTCATTGCCAGTTTGCGCTGCGCATAGCCCATGATCTCGGCAACCGGATCACCTGACCCGTCAAGGGCTTTTAACGGGTCAAGCCATGTTTCGAGGAGGCGTTCCAGAAGCGCCGTGTGAATGGCCTCTTTGGATGGGAAATAGTAAAGCAGGTTCGGTTTGGACAGGCCCGCCGCATCGGCGATCTGATCCAGCGTTGCCCCCCGAAACCCGTATTGCGAAAAAATATCCAGTCCAGCAGAGAGGATCGCCGCGCGATTACGCTGCTGGATGCGGGTGGGGGCTTTGGTCATGCCGATCCTTTGCTCAAAATTCAGGCGAAGCCGGGCCGGATTTGCCCAATTTTGCCTGTGATGGATGCATCTGCCAGTATTTAGCGCAGAGAACTTGACTGATGTTTCCTCTCTGTTAGCGTTATTTTGACCAGTTGGTCAAACCAGAAGAGAGGAGCCCTCATGCCAGCCCCCGGAGAGAACCTGCGTATCAACGGTGAACGGCTGTGGGACAGCCTGATGGAGATGGCCAAGATCGGCCCCGGTATCGCGGGAGGCAACAACCGTCAGACCCTGACCGATGAAGACAGCGACGGCCGCCACCTTTTCCAAAGCTGGTGCGAGGCTGCGGGTTGCACCATGGGCGTTGACGAGATCGGCAATATGTTTGCGCGGCGCGAAGGCACCGATCCCGATGCGCTGCCGGTTTATGTGGGCTCGCATCTGGATACCCAGCCCACGGGCGGGAAATATGATGGTGTCTTGGGTGTGCTCGGTGGCCTTGAGGTGATCCGCACGCTCAATGACCTCGATATCAAGACCAAACACCCGATTGTCGTAACGAACTGGACCAATGAGGAAGGCACCCGTTACGCCCCCGCCATGCTGGCATCGGGTGTTTTTGCGGGCAAACATACGCTCGACTGGGCCAATGATCGCGTGGATGCCGATGGCAAACGTTTCGGGGACGAGTTGGAGCGGATTGGCTGGAAAGGCCCCGAGAAAGTTGGCGACCGCAAGATGCATGCGTTCTTTGAGTTGCACATCGAACAGGGTCCGATTTTGGAGGCCGAAGGCAAGGATATCGGTGTCGTCACCCACGGTCAGGGACTGCGCTGGATTCAATGCACGGTGACCGGCAAGGAAAGCCATACAGGGTCAACGCCCATGCACATGCGCAAGAATGCGGGGCGTGGTTTGGCGCTGATCACCGAGTTGGTGCATGAGATCGCGATGAAGAACCAGCCGAACGCCGTGGGTGCGATTGGCCATATCGACGTCTATCCGAACTCGCGCAACATCATCCCGGGTAAGGTGGTCTTTACCGTCGATATGCGCACGCATCTGCTGGATAAGCTGAACGGCATGGTGGACGAGCTGATGGAGCGCGCACCGAAGATTTGTGAAGACATCGGGGTGACATTCGAGGCCGAAATCGTCGGCCAGTTTGATCCGCCCGCTTTCGATGAAGGCTGTGTGAAGGCCGTGCGCGATGCGGCGGAACGGCTCGGCTATAGCCACATGGATATCGTGTCGGGTGCCGGGCATGATGCCTGCTGGATCAATGATATCTACCCGACGGCGATGGTCATGTGTCCGTGTGTTGATGGGTTGAGCCATAACGAGGCGGAAGAGATTTCGCCAGAATGGGCGGCAGCAGGGACCGATGTGCTGTTTCATGCGGTTGTGGAAACGGCGGAGATTGTTGGGTGAGGGTTGCCACAATTCACCACGCAGTCCCGGACGTGATCCGGGACCTCCACGTTGCGGCAAGAGGTCCCGGATCACGTCCGGGACTGTGTTGGTCTTTTGTTAACCGTGTGTGCGCAAAAGTGAGCCATGGCATTCTACACCTACATCGCGGCCTGCCAGTCGAACACGGCGATCTATATTGGCGTGACCGGAGACCTGTTCAAACGTATGTCCGAACACAAGTCAGGCAGGGGCGGCACCCACACATCGAGGTACCGTATTCGCAAGCTGGTCTATTTCGAGGTGCATCAAACACTGCCCGAAGCGATCGCCCGCGAAAAGAAACTCAAACGCTGGCGGCGCGCCTGGAAAGACGCGCTGATCAACGAACAAAATCCAAAGTGGTCCGATTTGATGATGGAGGTCTCGTTTCTCTGAGGTCCCTGATCAAGTCAGGGACTGCGTAGCACTTGGGAGAGACCAATGACCAAAGTCATCAAAAACGGCACCATCGTCACGGCTGATCTGACCTACAAAGCAGACGTACTCATCGACGGCGGCAAGATCATCGAGATCGGGCCGGACCTGAAGGGCGACGAGGAACTCGACGCGACCGGATGCTACGTCATGCCGGGCGGCATTGATCCGCATACCCACCTAGAGATGCCGTTTATGGGCACCTATTCCACCGATGATTTCGAAAGCGGAACCCGTGCGGCGCTGTCGGGCGGTACGACGATGGTTGTCGATTTTGCGCTGCCTGCGCCGGGTCAGGGCCTGCATGACGCGCTTCAGATGTGGGACAATAAATCGGGCCGCGCGAACTGCGACTATTCCTTCCACATGGCTGTGACATGGTGGGGCGAGCAGGTGTTCAACGAGATGGAAAGCGTGGTCAAGGACCGCGGCATCAACACCTTCAAGCACTTCATGGCCTATAAAGGTGCGCTGATGGTCAATGACGACGAGATGTATGCGTCGTTTTCGCGTCTGGCGTCTTTGGGGGCCATCGCGATGGTCCATGCCGAGAATGGCGATGTGGTGGCCGAGCTTTCCGTCAAACTGCTGGCCGAGGGCAATACCGGCCCCGAGGCGCACGCCTATTCCCGTCCGCCGCAGGTCGAGGGTGAGGCCGCGAACCGTGCCATCATGATCGCCGATATGACCGGCGTGCCGCTCTATATCGTGCATGTGTCCTGCGAAGAGGCGCATGAGGCGATCCGCCGTGCCCGTATGCAGGGCAAACGCGTCTGGGGCGAGCCGCTGATCCAGCATCTGACGCTGGATGAATCTGAATATTTCAACAAGGATTGGGACCACGCCGCACGCCGCGTCATGTCACCGCCGTTCCGCAACAAGCAGCATCAGGATAGTCTCTGGGCCGGTTTGCAGTCTGGTTCTTTGAGTGTGGTTGCGACGGACCACTGTGCCTTTACCACCGAACAGAAACGCTATGGCGTCGGCGATTTCACGAAAATTCCGAACGGTACAGGCGGGCTTGAGGACCGGATGCCGATGCTCTGGACACATGGTGTTGGAACGGGCCGTCTGACGATGAACGAATTTGTCGCCGTGACCTCGACCAATATTGCGAAGGTGCTGAATTGCTATCCACGCAAGGGGGCCGTTCTGGTGGGGGCCGATGCCGATCTGGTGGTCTGGGACCCCGAGAAATCCAAGACGATCACCGCGGGCGCGCAGCAATCGGCGATTGATTACAACGTGTTCGAGGGCAAGCAAGTGAAGGGCCTGCCGCGATTTACCCTGACGCGGGGCCACGTCGCGATCCATGATGGCGAGGTGCGCACGCAGGAAGGCCACGGCAAATTTGTGAAACGCGCGGCGAACACGCCGACGAATAAGGCGCTGTCGAAGTGGAAGGAATTGACCGCGCCGCGGCCGGTGGAGCGGTCGGGTATTCCGGCGACGGGTGTCTAAGGTAGAGTGGATGAGGTCCCGGGTCAGGTCCGGGACTGCGGGGTGAAATGTGGCTTTGAATACGACGATTAAAGCGGAAGGTCTGAACCTGACGTTTGAGACCAATGATGGCCCTGTGCATGCGCTCAAGGACGTGAACCTTGAGATCAACAAGGGGGACTTCGTGTCGTTTATCGGCCCTTCAGGGTGCGGTAAGACGACGTTCCTGCGTTGCATTGCGGGGTTGGAGCAGCCGACGGGCGGGCAGATCTCGGTCAATGGCATGACACCGGATGAGGCGCGGATGGCGCGGGCCTATGGCTATGTGTTTCAGGCCGCTGGTCTGTATCCGTGGCGCACGATTGGTGGCAATATCAAGCTGCCGCTTGAGATCATGGGGTTCTCCAAGGC
>NZ_DASYOK010000093.1:0-3203 GCF_036007805.1 Yoonia sp. | reverse complement strand
GCAGCGATGGGATTGCATGCTCAACCAGAGCCAATGGATGATCCCCTCGGCAATTGGCTTACCGCGATTGTTGGCAAGACAGCTTTTCCCTGGATAACGGGCGGGTTGGTCGGCGTTGCTTTAGGCGCATGGCTCCATCATGCCATGTCGTTTCTGGATCGAAAAAGGCAAGGCAAAGATCAATTATTCGGCCAGCTACACTCTGACCTTGAGACGGCCGAGAAAGGTTGGCTTGATTCACTGCGCGATGAAGAAGGTGAATACGATTTTAGTAAGAAGCATCACCTTAAGAAACTCGAGCTAGAAGCCCTTTACCGCGAACTTCGGTTATTGGGAATTACTACCCCAGTTTATGAGGATTTGCCGCCTATTGAGTTCAATGTGGGACACTACTCATATCTTCAAGAAATGCGTGTTTTATCATATCGTAACCAACTGCAGGACGCAAAAAATCGGTCAAAGGAGATCGAAAGAGAGTTCAGGGCCGTGATAGAACAGCAGCAGGAACAACAAATAGAAGCGTAGTCATTGGGAGAAGCTATCGATCACCGCTTCCCCCCATACCTGCTTTTCCCACCGCGCATGCCGCCTCGGCCACCCGTACTCCGCCCTGACGCCTTCTGCGCGTCGTCGACTGCGCGCTCCACCGCCTGTTGCCGTGCCAGTGGGTCGTCGGAGATCGTGAGTTCGACGGTTTCCAGCCGTTTCACCTCGTCGCGCAGGCGTGCCGCCTCTTCGAATTCAAGGTTTTCGGCGGCTTTGCGCATGTCGTGCCGCAGCCCGTCCAGCACGGCGGCAAGGTTTGCCCCTGCCATCGGTTTGTCGACTTTGGCGGTGACGCGGTTCATATCGACGTCGCCTTTGTAGAGGCCCGCCAGAATATCCTCGACGTTCTTTTTGACCGTCATCGGGGTGATGCCGTGGGCCTCGTTGTAGGCAAGTTGTTTGACGCGGCGGCGTTCGGTTTCCTTCATCGCGCGTTCCATCGAACCGGTGATCCGGTCGGCGTACATGATCACGCGGCCTTCGGCGTTGCGCGCGGCGCGGCCGATGGTTTGGACAAGGGACGTTTCAGAGCGCAGGAAGCCTTCTTTATCCGCATCCAAAATCGCCACCAGCCCACATTCGGGGATGTCGAGCCCCTCGCGCAGCAGGTTGATCCCGATCAGCACGTCGAAGGCGCCAAGCCGCAGGTCGCGCAGGATTTCGATCCGCTCGATCGTGTCGATATCCGAGTGCATATAGCGCACGCGGATGCCCTGTTCGTGCATGTATTCGGTCAGGTCTTCGGCCATCCGTTTGGTCAGCGTCGTCACCAGCGTGCGATAGCCGTCGGCGGCAACTTTTCGGACCTCGTCAAGCAGATCGTCAACCTGCATATCGACGGGGCGGATTTCGATCTGCGGATCAATCAGGCCGGTGGGGCGGATGATCTGTTCGGTGAAGACACCGCCGGTCTGTTCCAGCTCCCACGCCGCAGGGGTGGCCGAGACGAAGACGGATTGCGGGCGCATGGCGTCCCATTCCTCGAACTTCAGCGGGCGGTTATCCATGCAGGAGGGCAGGCGGAAGCCATGTTCGGCCAGCGTGAATTTGCGCCGGTAGTCGCCTTTGTACATGCCGCCGATTTGCGGGACAGAGACATGGCTTTCATCGGCAAAGACGATGGCATTGTCGGGGATAAATTCAAAAAGCGTGGGCGGTGGCTCGCCCGGTGCGCGGCCTGTGAGGTAGCGCGAGTAGTTCTCGATCCCGTTGCAGACACCTGTCGCCTCGAGCATTTCGAGATCAAAGTTGGTGCGTTGTTCCAGCCGCTGTGCCTCAAGCAGCTTGCCGTCAGCGACCAGTTGGTCGAGCCGCATGCGTAGTTCCTTTTTGATCCCGATGATGGCCTGCTGCATCGTTGGCTTCGGGGTCACGTAGTGCGAATTGGCGTAGATGCGCACCTTGTCGAAGCTGCCCGTTTTCTCGCCCGTCAGCGGGTCGAATTCGGTGATGGCTTCCAGTTCTTCGCCAAAGAACGAGAGTTTCCATGCACGGTCATCCAGGTGGGCAGGCCAAATCTCTAAACTGTCGCCGCGCACGCGAAAGGTGCCGCGCTGGAAGGCGGCATCGTTGCGCCGGTATTGTTGGGCGATCAGGTCGGCGATGATCTGGCGTTGGTCATAATCGTTACCTGCGTGGATATCCTGCGTCATCGCGCCATAGGTTTCGACCGAGCCGATCCCGTAGATGCACGACACCGAGGCCACGATGATCACGTCGTCCCGTTCTAGCAACGCGCGGGTGGCCGAATGGCGCATCCGGTCAATCTGTTCGTTGATCTGGGATTCTTTCTCGATGTAGGTGTCCGAGCGGGCGACGTAGGCCTCGGGCTGGTAGTAGTCGTAGTAGGACACGAAATATTCAACGGCGTTGTCGGGGAAGAACCCTTTGAATTCGCCGTAAAGCTGGGCTGCGAGGGTTTTGTTGGGCGCAAGGATGATCGCGGGGCGCTGGGTTTCCTCGATCATTTTGGCCATAGTGAAGGTTTTGCCCGTACCCGTGGCCCCCAAGAGCACCTGATCGCGTTCACCTGCCAAGATCCCGGCGCTGAGTTCGGCAATCGCGGTGGGCTGGTCGCCTGCCGGTTCAAACTCGGTTTTCAGCACGAATTGCTTGCCGCCTTCCAGCTTTTCGCGGGTTTTGACGTCGGGGGCGGGGTTGGCGAGGAACTGGTCAATCTCGCGTTTGTCGGTCTGGGCGTAGGCCATTTGGATCGGTCCTTTGGGGTTACGCCTATAGTTGATGTGTTTGGGGGAGGGTTCAAGGGTGGCTCCTGACAGGATGTGTCAGGACTGTCCTGTCGCAAAGGTGCCACTTGCATGATGCGGCTTGCGCGATTGTAACAGAGGCGGTGATCTGTGCCGCACTGTTTCCGATCCGCCGCCTGACCTTTGGTCGCAATAGTGTGAGTTTTGACTCGCCCCATGATCATGTTAACTCTTTCGGTGTGAAGAGTATTGTATTGTCATTCCCTGAGCGCCGCCATGTCCTGGCGATTGTGCTGGCTGTCTGCGGCGGTATTGGCGCGGCTGATGCCGATATTGCCTTCCAGTCGCCTTCGGGAAATATCCGCTGTGACATGACCCGCGGTGCGCCGCTGGCCGTACAGTGTGGTCTTGGTGTGGATGTGCAGAGCTATACTGATCGCCCCGCGTCCT
>NZ_DASYOK010000092.1:0-3019 GCF_036007805.1 Yoonia sp. | reverse complement strand
ACTGCTGTGTGACGGCGTTGCAAAGGATGAGGTCTATGACGTTCTGGCAACAGAAGAAGGCCAAGAGCGGGCGCTTGCCAAGCTCGACACCATCCGTGACAGCGTGATCTGGTGGTCCGCCGGTGCAGACACACCACAGCTCTTGGCTGATGGCGAAGTCTTCATGGGCTCCACATACAACGGCCGTCTGTTCGCAGCGATCGAAGAGCAGGGCCAGCCAATCGGCATGATGTGGGACGCGCAAGTGTTCGACCTTGACGGCTGGATCATCCCAGCAGGTCTGCCCGAAGATCGTCTCGCACGCGCTTTGGACTTTATCTACTTTGCGACAGACACTCAGCGTCTTGCTGATCAGGCCGCCTACATCTCGTATGGTCCTGCACGTCTGTCTTCTGCGCCACTGGTTGGCCAGCACGCAACACTGGGTATCGATATGGCACCACACATGCCGACAGACCCGGCGAATGCTGCAAACACCTTCCTGTACAACTATGAGTTCTGGGCTGACTACCGCGACGATATCGACGCGAAGTTCCAAGCCTGGCTTGCACAGTAAGTAATTTCGGAAAGGGGCGGTTTCGCCCCTTTCCATTTCTATAGATACCGAAATTTGCGTTAAACGATTGGGGACGACATGAGTGATACAACCGGCTCGGGACCAATGCTTGCTGCTGACGGCAGGCCTCTCAAAGAAAGCCTGGGACGCGCACTTCGCCGCCAAAAACTGCGGGCGCTGGCACTGATCGCCCCGCTTCTATTTTTTGTCCTTCTGACCTTTGTGATCCCGATCGTTTCCATGCTGATCCGGTCGGTCGATAACGAGATCGTAGAGAACACGCTTCCCGGCACGGTACCCGCACTTGCCGCATGGGATAGTACGTCGCAAGAGTTGCCGCCCGAAGATGTCTATCAAAACATTTTCTTTGACCTGTTCATCGCGGCCGAGGCCCGCAGGCACACCAGACTGGGCAGCCGCCTGAACTATGAAACCACCGGCCTTGCTTCGCTGTTCCGCACATCCGGACGAAACGTGGATTCCATCGGCGAAGTCTTTCAGGACGCCATCGAAGATGCCGATCCCCGCTTTGAGGACGGCGCCTTCTGGTTCGAGATGATGAACGGTACCGGCGGCGACGCGATGCTGGAGATGCGGCGTGCGCGTTGGGAAAACCTGATGGACCGAGATATGTCCGCCGACATCGGCTTTATGCCATCGCAGGCCATCATCGAGATACTGCCGACAACGGCCGCCGCATATTCCGATTGGGCGATCTGGACCGCAATTGACGAAGAAGATGTCGTAGCCGAGGAAGACCCGTGGGAGACCGTCTATGCAGCCCTTGCCATTGATCTGCGCGACCCTGCGACACGGGCTGCATTGGCAACCTATCAAGGGCCGGGTGCCGATGCGCTGCAAACAGTTGCCGCCGCTGATCTGCCGGATCTGACCTTTACCGAGGCGTTTCTTGATCTTGATGAGCGTTGGGGCGACAAAGATGTTTGGGAAACCATTGTTGTTTATAGTTCGAACTACACTGCCGGCTATTTTCTGAACGCTGTTGATGCACAGCTAACACCCGAAGGCGTGTCGATGCGCCCTGACAACCAGCAACTGTATATCCAGCTTTTCATCCGCACATTGCAGATGTCGCTGATCATCACCGGCAGCTGCATTTTGCTGGGCTATCCGATTGCCTGGCTGCTTGCCAATCTGCCGATGCGCACCGCCAACGTGCTGATGATCCTTGTGTTGCTGCCTTTCTGGACCTCGCTTCTGGTGCGGACATCCGCATGGAAGGTCCTGTTGCAAACACAAGGTGTGATTAACGAAATCCTTGTTTGGCTTGGCTTTTTGGATGACGCAAACCGCCTGGTCTTGATGAACAACTCGACCGGTACCATCATTGCGATGACGCATATCCTGCTGCCCTTCATGATCTTGCCGCTTTATTCGGTGATGAAAACGATCCCGCCCACCTATCTGCGGGCTGCGAAATCACTGGGCGCCACCAACTGGACGGCCTTCTGGCGGGTCTACTTCCCGCAGTCTGTGCCAGGCATTGGTGCGGGGTCGATCCTCGTGTTCATTTTGTCGATCGGTTACTACATCACACCCGAGATTGTCGGGGGTACCGATGGTGTCTTTATCTCGAACCGGATCGCCTATCACATCTCAAGCTCGTTGAACTGGGGCCTTGCGGCCGCCTTGGGTACCATCCTTCTTGTGCTCGTGATGGCGCTCTACTGGTGCTACGACCGCATCGTCGGCATCGATAACGTAAAGCTGGGGGGCTAAGACTATGGCAAAGAAGATGCTTGTAGCAGAAAACCGTCCGGACCTTTTCCGTTTCACAATGCCCCTGACGGCACTCTTGGCCGCCGTGTTCGGCTTTGTCGGCGGCAACATGGTCGCGCAACCTTTGCTGGGTGCGCTGATCGGTGCGGTCCTTGGTGCGGCCATTGCTTTTGTGGCTGAAACCAACCTGAACCGGCGTACTGCAGTGCGATGGGCCACCATTGGTATCCTCGCGCTTGCAGGCCTTATCTTTGGTAACATTGGCACTGCCGTGTCAGGCGCGCTCATTGGTGCCGTGCTGAGTTGGGCCGCCTATTGGCTGGCGACAGGGGCCTATGGCATGTCCGTGCCGATCTACTACACCCCTGCGCAAACGCTCTGGCACAACGCGTTCAAGTTTATCTGCGGTTTGATTTTCTTCTTTCTAGTAGCACCACTGATCCCTGTCATATGGCTCAGCTTCAACGCACAGAATTTCTTTACCTTCACGCCTGAAATGCTGAACTTTCAGGCCGAGGGCTATAGCCTCAAACACTACCGTGACTTCCTTGGGACGGATGAGTGGATGGTGCCGCTGAAGAACTCTTTGATCATCGCGCCTATTGCGACGATCATTTCGGTGACATTGGGCACGCTGGCCGCGATCGGCCTGTCCCAAAGCCATGTGCCCGGACGCCAGGCGATCATGGCGATCCTGATTTCGCCGATGATCGTGCCGCTGAT
>NZ_DASYOK010000091.1:0-2911 GCF_036007805.1 Yoonia sp. | reverse complement strand
GCCCCACAGGTGCTGACATGATCCGCGACGAGGCCACACAAAGACAGGTCGACGCCGCCAATCCCGGCACATCAACATGGCTGTCCGCCAATGCCGGGTCCGGCAAAACCCGTGTGCTGACAGACCGTGTTGCACGGTTGTTGCTGGATAAGGTGTCGCCGCAGAATATCCTGTGCCTGACCTATACCAAAGCTGCCGCCGCCGAGATGCAGAACCGCCTGTTCCAGCGCCTTGGCGAATGGGCAATGATGCCCGAGGATGACTTGCGCCGCGCCCTGCAAACCCTTGGCATTGATCGCGCCATTGATGCCGCACAGCTGGCACAGGCACGCACCCTCTTCGCCCGCGCCATTGAAACTCCCGGTGGTCTGAAAATCCAGACTATCCACTCGTTCTGCGCGGGCGTCCTGCGGCGGTTTCCGCTTGAGGCACAGGTCAGCCCGCAATTCCGCGAAATGGAAGACCGCGCTGCTGAAATCCTCCGCGCCGAGGTGGTAGATGAAATGGTCTTGGGGCCAAAGGCAGAGGTTGTCCACCAACTGCTTGCGCTGTTCACTGGCGATGATCTGGCAAAATTCACGGCCGAGATTGCAGGGAAGGGCGATTATTTCACACAAGAGCCGGATCTCGCGCGGCTTTGCGATATCCTGGAAATACCGCAAGGGCTGACGGTCGAAACACTCTACGATGATATCTTCGACAAAGACCTGATCGCACAATTTATCGACGCCTGCGCCACCGGATCGGTCACCGACGTCAAAGCCGCAAACGCCCTGCGCCCGCTGCTGTCAGGGTCCCTTTCGCCACATGACGCGCTCGCAATCCTAGAAAATGTGTTCCTGTTCGGCGAAACCGCAGCCGCACCTTTCGGTGCCAAGATTGGCAAACTGCCCACCAAGAAAACCCGCGAAGCACACGCCGAACTCATGGAACAGATTGAGCCGATCATGGGGCAGGTCGAGGACATGCGCCCCTATCGCCTCGGCCTCATCACGCTTGACCGCACTATAGCACTTTACAATTTCGCCCGCGTCTTTGTGCCCGCCTACGAGGCGCGCAAACTGGCGATGGGGATGCTCGATTTCGACGATCTGATCCGCAAAGCCAAGGCGCTTTTGACCGACCGCGATGTGGCACAATGGGTGCTGTTCCGGCTTGATGGTGGCATCGACCATATTCTGGTGGATGAAGCACAGGACACCAGCCCGACCCAATGGGCAGTGATCGAACAATTGACCCAGGAATTCGCCACAGGCGAAGGCGCGCGCATGGACCGCGAACGCACGGTCTTTATCGTCGGGGATAAAAAGCAGTCGATCTATTCGTTCCAGGGGGCGGATCCCGCAGCCTTTGACAAGATGAAGGCCCATTTCGAGGCGACCCATGCCGCGATTTCCAAACCGTTCAACGAGACCTCTCTCGACTATTCCTTCCGCTCTTCGCAGGCCATTCTGACGGTCGTCGACAAGACCTTCACAGGTGACCGCGCGGCGGGCATGGACGACAACCTGAACCATCGCGCGTTCAAGGAAAACATGCCCGGTCGTGTTGATCTGTGGCCCGTGATCGAGAAATCCGAGGCAACGCCCGACCGCGAATGGTTCAAACCCGTCGATGAACCCAGCAGCACCGACCACACCGTTCTGATGGCCCAGCGCGTGGCGGAAAAGATCAAATATATGATCGCCTGTGAAACCATCCCCGAAGAGATAGGGAACACCGGCGCCTTTAACCGGCGCCCGATCACCGAAGGCGATTTCCTGATCCTTGTGCAGCGCCGGTCGGATCTCTTCGCTGAAATCATCCGCGCCTGCAAATCTGCCGGCCTGCAAATCGCCGGGGCCGACAGGCTGCGCGTGGGTGCCGAACTTGCGGTCAAAGACCTTGCGGCGGTGCTGCGGTTTCTGGCGCTACCCGAAGACGATCTGTCGCTTGCTGCCGCCCTGCGCTCCCCGCTGTTTGGCTGGAGCGAGCAGGACCTATTCACCCTCGCGCACCATCGCCCCGAGAAGGCTTATCTATGGGAAACCCTGCGCAACGCGGATTACCCTGAAACGCTGGCAATCCTGAATGATCTGCGCGGCAAGGCGGATTTCCTGCGTCCTTACGACCTGATCGAACGTATCCTCACCCGCCACGACGGGCGGCGCAAGTTGCTCGCGCGATTGGGGCCAGAGGCGGAGGACGGGATCGACGCGCTGTTGTCGCAGGCACTTGCCTATGAAAATACAGCTGTGCCGAACCTAACAGGGTTTCTGTCATGGATGGACACCGATGATCTCGAGGTGAAACGCCAGATGGACAGCCAAGGCGACCAGATCCGCGTGATGACGGTGCATGGCGCAAAGGGGCTCGAGGCACCAATCGTCATTCTGCCCGATACCGCGAAACGCGATGTGCAGGTCAAACAGGAAATCCTGCCAGCGGATGATCATGTCATCTGGAAGCCCCCGGTAAAATCTGCGTCTCCTGCGGTCATGGCCCTGCGCGAGGATGTCGTTGCCAAACAAACCCGCGAACGCCTGCGCCTGCTATACGTCGCGATGACGCGCGCCGAAAAATGGCTGATCGTCGGGGCGGCAGGTGACGTGGGCGAGGGTGATGCAAGCTGGTACAATATCGTCGCCGACGGCATGCGCGCCTGCGGTGATTATGACGCGAAACTGGGTGATCTTGATCTGCGGCGTGTGTCCGAACTGGCATGGGATGCGCCCGCCCTGCAGGAAAAGTCACCCGTCGAGAAAACGCAGGTCACGCCGCCCGCATTCGATGAACTGCCCGTTCCGACACAGACCAAGACCATTTCGCCTTCTGAACTGAAAGGCGACAAAATCCTCCAAGGCGATCCAGCGGGCGACAACGAAGAAGACGCGATGGAGCGCGGCACGCAGATCCATAAGCTTCTCGAGCA
>NZ_DASYOK010000090.1:0-7956 GCF_036007805.1 Yoonia sp. | reverse complement strand
ACAGCCAACAATTTGCAAATACCGCTCCCTGCGCATAGTTGTCGTTCTAGCACCACGCAGCGATTGACCGCTCCCCACCCCCCCTTCAAATAGCCTCCTCCACAACCTCCAGCCCGTCATCCGCGAAGGGCCGTTGCAAGTTGAGCGCGGCCTCCACGGGGGCGTCCAGCCAGTGGGCAATGGCCTCGGGGCTGCGCAGGATCACGGGCATGGCTTTGGGGTGGATGGGGGCGACAACAGCATTCGGTTCCACCGTGAGAAAGGCGAAGAGGTTATTTGTCGTCTCGCCTTCCTTCAACGTCCGGACCGAGGTCCATTCCGTCCAGATCCCTGCAAAGAACAGCGTCTTTTGCGGACCGGTGGGCGCAAACCAGACAGTGCGCGGCTTTTCGCCTTTCACGGTCTGGTATTCCGAAAAGCTGGTGAAGGGCACAACGCAGCGGTGCGCAGGCCCCAGCCAGCGCCGCCAATGGGGTGAGGCGGTGTTGCGCACATTGGTCACGCCCTTGTCGGTTTTCTTGCCTTTCAGCACAAAAGCAGGCGACGGCATCCCCCAGCGCATCATCTGCATCACACGGCCTTCGGGCGTCTGCGTGATCACGGGGGCGGGATAGTCGGGGTAAATGCCTGTCAGGGGTGGCAAATTCCCCGTATCATCGCGCCACAAATTGACCAGATCGGCGATCGCGGATTGCGCAGTGGTGAGAGAATAAAGGTTACACATGCGGCAATCTTAAGGTGCAAATCCGAACGGGCGCAATGCATCACCCCCTTGCAGGACGGGTGTCTGAGGCCTATGTGTAGGATGTCTTTCGGGACTATGGACATAAACGCGCTCGTAATAAGCGGATCGGACCCGGGGGCGGTACCCGGCGTCTCCACCAAAACCTGCTCATTTGGCAGCAATGGGGACGAAATAGGATCGACGAACGTCTAAAGGGGTTTTGCTTTGTCCCGGTGAGTTACCACCGTTATCGGTACAACAAAGCTAGTTGCAAATGACAACAAAGCACCGATGGCACTCGCAGCGTAAGCTGTGCGTAATATCGAAACCTTAAGCCCTATGGTTTTGCGACCATAGGCGGGGTCCGCAGGTACCTGGCAACAGAAACCTGCACCTTCCCCCCCTTTTGTGGTCGTTGCGCGATCTTGTCACTTGCAATGACCGGTGGCTCTGCGCACGATCCCCTCTATGATCCGGTTTGTCTTTGCGTCCCTTATCTCCACCCTGCCCGTCACAGCACAGGCTTGCGATACGGCGCTGATCCTGACCATGGATGTCTCGAATTCAATCGACAGCGCCGAATACCGGCTGCAAACCGACGGATTGGCCGACGCCCTGCGCGACCCCGAAATTGTAGAAACGATGGTGGCGGGTGAAAATTATCTCACGGTTGTGCAATGGTCCGGTGTCGACAGGCAGACGGTGTCGATCCCGTGGACCCAGATGCGCACGGCGCTGGATGTTGAGAGTTTCGCCCAGAAGGCGCGGATGATGGAGCGCGCCTTCATCCTGTCCGATACCGCCCCCGCCGAGGCGGTTTTCTTTTCCCTGCGGCTTTTCGATCAGGTGCCGAATTGCGCCCGCAAGGTCATTGATATTTCGGGGGACGGCACGCCGAACGGCGGCTCGGATGTGCGTGCCGCGCGCACCGCGGCCGAGCGTGCGGGCGTGACCATCAACGCCATTGCAATTGAGTCCATGGGTCTTGCGATCACAAACTTTTTTCGCGGTGCCGTGATTACACGCGACGGCTTTGTCATGACAGCACGTACACACCGCGAATACCCTGCAACGATTCGCGCCAAGATTCTGCGTGAGATCAGTCGCATTTTTGGCTAGGGGTGGACCCGCGCGCATGACATATGAACTTATCGCTGTCTTCGGGCGCATCGGCCTGCTGTCCTTTGGTGGACCTGCCGCACAGATTGCCCTGATGCACAAAGAGCTTGTCGAGAAACGCGATTGGCTGAGCGAAGAGCAATTCCTGCGCGCATTGTCGTTCTGCATGTTGTTGCCGGGTCCCGAGGCGATGCAGCTGGCCACCTATGCCGGATGGAAACGGCAGGGCATAATCGGCGGGCTGATCGGGGGCGGGCTCTTCGTGTTGCCGGGCGCGCTGGTGATTATGGTGCTGGCCTTGGCCTATGGGGCTTACGGCAACCTGCCCGTCGTGCAGGCGCTGTTTTTGGGCGTGAAAGCGACCGTCGTGATTATCGTTATCGAAGCACTATTGAAAATCGCGCGGCGGGCGCTGGTCAAAAAGGTGCATCTCTTTCTTGCTGTGGCAGCATTTGTCGCACTCTTTTTCTTTGCCTTGCCCTTTCCCTTGGTCATCGCCCTGGCCGCTTTGATCGGCGCGTTGGGCCAGACTGGCGCCGTCACAGCAGCGACCATCCGTTCCGGTAGTTTACGCACGAGTCTTTCGGTCCTGGTCATCGGCGGTCTGATCTGGGCGGCACCCTTTGGCCTGATCGCCCTGTCAAGCAATGCATTTCTTCTGGATGTCGGCATCTTCTTCTCGACCCTTGCGGTGGTCACCTTCGGCGGGGCCTATGCGGTGCTTGCCTATATGACCCAAGAGGTCGTGGTGTCCTTTGGCTGGCTCAGCACTGCCCAGATGATGGATGCTTTGGGGCTGGCAGAAACAACACCGGGTCCGCTGATCCTTGTGACGCAATTTGTGGCGATGATCGCAGGCATGGCCGAAGGCGGCGCGGCGATGGCGTTACTGGCTGGCATACTCACACTTTGGGTCACCTTTGTGCCCTGCTTTATCTGGATCTTTGCGGGCGCCCCCCTGATCGACTGGCTGGACGGGCGGCCAAGGTTGCGCGGCGCCTTGGCAGCGATCACAGCGGCGGTTGTCGGGGTCATCGCCAATCTGTCGCTTTGGTTCGCCCTGCATGTGGTCTTTAGTCAGGTTGATACAGTCTTTTTTGGCCCTTTGCAGTTCATCTGGCCTGCCCTCAACACGCTGCAACCGCTGGCCCTTGGCCTTGCCGCGATCACAGGGCTGCTTTTGCTCTGGCGTCAGTGGCCGCTGCCGCTTGTCTTGCTCATTTCGGCAGCACTTAGCCTTGGTGCGGCAGGTATCAGCGGCACGATCTGACAGCCCCCCTTTCAACCCGCATCGAATCCCGTATGCTAGTGATCAGACCGCAAGGAGAGCACAGCCGTGACGACGACGATCGACTATGGAAACCTGATGCACCGCGCCATGCGCGGGTTGATCCAAGAGGTCCTGACAGACGTGCAGAAAAAGGGGCTCCCTGGTGAGCACCATTTCTTCATCACCTTTGACACGATGCACCCCGATGTAGAAATTGCCGACTGGCTGTCAGACCGCTATCCCGGCGAAATGACCGTGGTGATCCAGCACTGGTTTGACAATCTGGAGGTCACCGACGAAGGCTTTACGATCACGCTGAACTTCGGGGACAACCCCGAAACACTGTATATCCCCTATGACGCGATCAAGACCTTCGTGGACCCGTCCGTCGAATTCGGCCTGCGGTTCGAGACGCAGAATGAAGACGATACGCCCGACGACGTGGCAGAGGCCCCGATGGACGAAATGGTCGAACCGGAAGATGACAAAGCGCCCAAAGAGGCCCAAGTCGTCAGCCTTGATCAATTTCGCAAGTAATCACCCGCGCTTGACGGTGATGCGATATTGCGCAAGCGCCCCCTGCTGCCTATAGGTCAGATGCGAAAAGCCGAAGGGGAACATCATGACCGATACACGTACAGAAACCGACAGTTTTGGCCCGCTGGAGGTTCCCAGCGACCGCTATTGGGGCGCACAAACGCAGCGCTCGATCATGAATTTCCCCATCGGCTGGGAAAAGCAGCCTGTTGCCATCGTGCGCGGTTTGGGTGTGATCAAACAGGCCTGCGCAATGGCCAACAAAGAACGTGGCAAACTGGACCCCGCACTGGCCGATGCCATTATTGCCGCAGCCGCCGAAGTGGTGGCAGGCAAGCTGGACGATCACTTTCCTCTGGTTGTCTGGCAAACAGGATCGGGCACGCAATCAAACATGAACGCCAATGAAGTAGTGTCAAACCGCGCTATTGAAATGCTGGGCGGTGTAATCGGATCAAAAGACCCTGTGCACCCGAACGATCATTGCAACATGGGCCAGTCGTCCAACGATACCTTCCCGACCGCCATGCATATTGCCGTTGCGATGACAGCGCGTGACGTGCTGCTGCCGGGGCTGGAGAAACTCCACGCGGCCCTTGCACAAAAGCAGGCGGAATTTGACGATATCATAAAGATCGGCCGCACCCACACGATGGACGCGACACCGCTGACGCTTGGGCAGGAATTCTCAGGGTATACCCATCAGGTCGCCATGGGCATCCGCCGGATCAAGGCCGCCCTGCCCGCGATCTATGAGCTGGCACAAGGCGGCACCGCCGTAGGCACCGGCCTGAACACACCCAAAGGCTGGGGTGAAACCGTGGCCGCCCATATGGCCGAGATCACCGGCCTGCCTTTCGTGACAGCCCCAAACAAATTTGAGGCGCTGGCTGCCCATGACGCCTTGGTTGAGATGTCCGGTGCGCTGAAGACCGTCGCCGTCAGCCTTTACAAAATCGCCGCCGATATCCGCATGCTGGGCTCTGGCCCGCGCTGTGGTCTGGGCGAGCTGATGTTGCCAGAGAATGAGCCCGGCTCATCCATCATGCCGGGTAAGGTGAACCCCACACAGGTCGAAGCGCTGACGCAGGTCTGCGCGCATGTCATGGGCAATGACGCCGCCGTCGGTTTTGCAGGCTCGCAGGGGCACTTTGAGCTGAACGTGATGAAGCCAATGATGGCCTATAACGTGTTGCAATCCATGCAGCTTTTGGGTGACGCATCCGTCACGTTCACCGATAACTGCGTTGTAGGCATCCGTGCCGACCGGACACGGATCGAAAAACTGATGCGGGAATCGCTGATGCTGGTCACGGCTTTGGCCCCCACCATCGGCTATGACAACGCCACGACGGTCGCCAAAACCGCGCATAAGAACGGCACGACGCTGAAAGAAGAAGCGATCAAGCTGGGCTTTGTGGATGAAGCGACCTTCGACAAGGTCGTGCGCCCCGAGGACATGATCGGGCCAAAATGAAGCCTGTGAACCTCAATCAGTTGCGCAAGGCGAAAACGCGGGCCGAGGCCAAGGCCAAAGCAGACGAAAATGCCGTCCGCTTTGGACGCACGAAGGCCGAGAAAGTGCTGGACGCCACCCGCGCTCAGCACGCCAGTAAGCGCCTCGACCAACTCAAGTTCGAAGACGAGTGATGGATCACCGGCGCCCCGTGAAGCGGTCATTGACCTTACGTGGGCACCGCACAAGCGTATCGCTTGAAGATATCTTCTGGGATGCGTTCCGCCGCTATGCGGAACAGGATGGCGATACCATCAACGGGTTGGCTGCTAAAATAGACGAAGCCCGAGGTGATCTCGGGCTTGCTTCTGCGATACGGATTTTCGTTCTCGAGCGTGCGCTCAAAAAACCTTAGTTCTTGGAATACAGCGCGCCGCGCAGGCTAGAGAGTTGCGCGCTTGCATCCAGCTCGCCTTCGCTCAACTTTGCTGGCTTAACCGGCTTGGCAGTCCGGGCCTGCTTATCGAACAGCTTTGCAAGTTGCGTACCATCCAGTTGCTTTTTCGCAGTCGGCCGCTTTTCAGCGATTTCAGTGTTCCGCTTAAATAGACCTGTGAGACCTTTTCTAGACGAACCTGGCAGCGAAATTGTCATGACATCGAGCCCCCTACATAAAACACACACTTCATTAAACTTAGGATGGCACAATGTAGGCAACACAGCAAATGTCCATTCAACCGCCATATTTCGATAACGAAACTTAAGTTCTTGTTTTTGCTTTATTTAAAATGATACCACACACTCAACATCTGGATAATTTTGCCATAATCCCCAACCGTATTGCCGACAAAACCGCCCATCTTGCCCAATTTGTAAGCAAAAACGCAACAATGCATCCCTACCGTGGTCTGATTCGCAGCCAGATGCCTGCCGTCGAACGCACTGTCAAATGGGCCACGGGCACAGGAACACGCCCGTCGACCGCCGAAAATTCATAGGCCTTCAACAAACGTGCCAGCACCACGACCCCTTCGATCAGGGCAAACCCCGCTCCCGAACAAATGCGCGGCCCTGCCGAGAACGGCATATAGGCATCACGCGCGCAGGACTTGCCGTTCTCGGTGTCCCATCGCGCAGGATCAAAGGCATCCGGATTGTCCCAAAGCCGCGTGTGCCGGTGCAGATGCCAAGGCGACAGGACAATCTGCGCCCCGCGCTTGATCGTGCGGCCGCGAAATTCCTGCGTCTCTGACGCTTCTCGCACCATCATGGGCACCGCCGGATAAAGCCGCAGCGTTTCGCGGAACACATCACGGGTGTGTTTCAGCTTTGACAGATCGGCGAACGCACCGCCAAAGCTGTCCGCCTCATCGCGCAGCCTGTCTTGCCATTCAGGATACAGCGCCAAAAGATAAAGCGCCCACGCCAGAACCGCCGCACTGGTTTCATGCCCCGCCAGAAAAAAGATCGCAACCTGATCAATCATCTCGTCTCGCGAAAACACATCGCCCGTCACGGGGTCCTTGGTCGTCAGGATCTTTGTCGCAAGATCATCCGGCGCTTTGCCTGCCGCAATCAGATCCAACCGGTCTTGTGTGAGTTTCGTGATCAACTTGCGAATGTGCCGTGCGTTACGCCGCGTTTCAGAGCGGAAAAACCGCGGCATCCACGCGGGGCCACGCACAAAGGCCGCAAGGTTCAGGATCGGCTGCGTGCGTTGATAGGCCCGAAACGCATGAAAGACCTCTTGTGCGGTTTCATCCTCGATCGGGATCGAAAACAGCGTCCGAAAGATCACGTCGGCCGCAATATGGCTGGTGATCGCCTCAATTTCCTGCGGCACGCCCTGTGGCAGTTCGGCCAAGCGGGCCACGCCTGCATCTGCGGCATCGCGTATGCCCGGATAGGTATCGCGCAGCCGCCCGCCCTCGAACGCGGGGTCAATGATGCGCCGCTGGCGTTTCCATGTGTCACCGTTCGTCAGAAAGACACTGTTGCCCAGCAAGGGACGCAACCCCGCACCGATGCGGTCGGATTTGGGAAAGGCGTCAGGATTGCGTACCAGCACCTCTTTTACCAGTTCCGGATCGTTAACCAGATAGCTACGAAAGAAGGGCGTGCGGAATTCGGCCATCCACGCGCGGTATAGCTTGGCAGGCTGTGCGGATAGAATATCCTTGCGAAACAAGCGCATGTAGCGCCATAGCGACACCTTTTCAGGCCGCGAAGGTGGCTTGGGCGGCAACTGCATCAGGACGCCTGCGCGGTGTATTTGGACACAGGAATATCAATCCGCGATCCGGACGGTTTGCGCCCCGCATAGCGCGCCCCAAGCGTCAAAGGCCCCGCCGTGATCTGGAAATAGTCGTAATCCTTGGGCCGGTCAAAGGCGCAAAGATACTGGAAATGCAGCCGGAAAAACCGCCAGCGCAAGGCTTTCCAACGCGCAGGCGTCAGGCTTTGGGTGAAGGCCGCCGATATCACCAAAGGCCAGCGTTTGTTGTCAGGGGCAACGCCCGTCACCGCTACCGGATCGCACAACGCAAAACAGCAACCATCACCGGGGGCCGACACATCAACCCACGTCAGCTTATCGCTGGCGGACAAGACCGCCAGATCGCGCCTGAGGTCATGTGCCCGCGGCAGGAACGACACCATCGGCACCACCTGCCCCAACGACAAAAACGCCAAGGCAGGCCCACCCGCAGGCACCCGCCCCGAACGCAGCAAATCGGCAAGGATCGACACCGCCAGATGCGCCCCCGATGAATGCCCGACAACAAGCACTTCATCCACATCCTCGGCCAATGCCGCGGCGATAAGCGTCTCGAATTCCTTCATACGTGCCGC
>NZ_DASYOK010000089.1:0-1774 GCF_036007805.1 Yoonia sp. | reverse complement strand
TGCGGATAAGCGCATCTTTGAACGCGCTGTGCAGAACCATGAAGCCGTTGTTGTCGCGGTTGAAGATATAGTTGACGTATTCCGTGACCTGTTCGGCCATGTCCACATCTTCGGGGGTGCGCGGCGTGAACTGGACGGTTTAGTCTGACGCAGTGAAGACGCGCATCAAGCTGGGCAGGATGGCCTGCACAGTGTCGCGCACGTCATAGCTTACAACTTGCGACCGACCGTCTTCCTCATCGCCGAAAGGTTCGCCGCGATAGTATTTGGTCGCGTCAGCGCGGATGGGCGAAACAACGTTGTCGATGAAATCAACAGCATCATCAATTTCAGAACCGACAACGCCTTGCAGTTCGTCTTCTGACATCCAATCAGGATTGATCAGTTCGTTGACTTCATTTGTGAGGTCGTTTTCGTCGGGATACATGGCGGCTCCTATCGGCCAAGCACGCCGCCAGCGGCGGCAATGTAGGCTCTGAGATTGGCAAGCGGCAAAGATAGGATGGGGTCCATCAACTTACCTAGTTGTTGTAAACGCGACGGATGCGGTTGCCGCGATTGAATTGCTCTGCCCGCAACGCGTCAAGCATCCGCTGCGTAGCCGCGCTGGCCTCGGCACCGTATGGCTGCGCTATACCCGCACCGCGCGTGCTGGTGACTGCCGTGGGCTGGAACATCGAAGGCGCAGACCGCGCAGGCGCGCCGAGGTCCATGCCGGGAGCCACGTTGAAGCCGGAAAATACCGGGCTATACTGGCCGCTTATCGGGGGCTGAGACATTGCCGTTGGGGCCATTCCAACTCGATAAGACTGCGTGCCAACAGACGGCACCGCACCGGCAGACGGCATTGCGGGCGGGACGCGGCTGACGTGCGGGCGAGTTGTGCCAAGGTCAGACAGGCCAACGTTAACGCCAGACATAGATGGCGTAATGTTTGCGCTGGGCGATACCATGCCGGTTGCGGCGCTTACATCCATGCCGGGTTGCTGCGGCGCATATGGACGGGCCGCTGGGTTGTTGAAGTCCATCAACATGCCCGGACCACGCATCAACGCGGCCATTTCCTGCGCTGTGGGTTGCTCGCCCACCAATGCGCCTTGACCCAATCCCATCGCTTGCAATCGAGCCAAATCTTCCGCCGTCAATCCGGGGCGCATGGTCTGACCCATTGCCTGCGGCGCTACAGGCTGAGAAACAGGTGCAACGCTTGCGCTGGTGCCAGTCAGGTCAGTTACGCCAACCGGCGGGATGCCACCCGCGCTGCCAATGCCAGCACGAACCTGATCGGCGGACATCTGGGACTGCATAGCCTGACGGTCGCGGTATCCAGCCGGGCGAATGCCCAGCGCGTTACCAGCGGCAGACAGCAAGCCGCCGCCTTCAAACCGATCACCAGAGCGACCGGGGCCGCCGCCGTCGATCATGTCACGGCCAGCCGACACACGGTTGCCTTGCGCATCAACGTAGCCCCAGCCGCCGCCTTGGCCACCGCGACCCATGCCGCCGCCAATGCCCGCACCGACAAGGCCGCCAATGGGGCCAGCAATCAAACCGCCCAGAAGCCCACCGATAGCGCGACCGGGCGTAAATCCGCCAAATAAACCACCGCCGCCAAAAAGTCCGCCGCCAACCTGACGCGCGTCATTTAAAGCGCTCCAGCCAGCGCCCGCACGGCCACCGGGGTCATCTTGTGAGCCAATTCCGAAGCTGCCAAGGTTGCCGCCACCACCGCGCCGATTGTCTTGCACACCATAGCTTTCAAAGCCACGGTCGC
>NZ_DASYOK010000088.1:0-9252 GCF_036007805.1 Yoonia sp. | reverse complement strand
TCAGGCACCCATGATGCAATCAAGGACCAGGCGTCCGTGTCATCCGGTCTGATCCGCGCTTGTGTCAGCAGTTTCGCCGCCGCAATGCGCCCTTCATGGGTGTTGCCTTTCCACAGGCCCTTGGCCAGCGCGAGGCGTTCTTCAAGGTCAACCTCGGCGCGCCAGTTTTTGACCTGTTCGTCAATCACGGGGTTGGCCACGCCCAGATAGGGGCGGTCGACTTTGTGATAGCGGTGCATCTCGGCAGCCTTTGCCGCATCGCCAAGGGCGCGCAACTGCGCGATCGCTTGTTTCGTCGTTGTCATTCCACTGTCACCGATTTGGCAAGATTGCGGGGTTGGTCCACATCGGTGCCTTTGGCGACGGCCGTGTGATAAGCCAAGAGTTGCGCAGGGACGGCATAGAGGATCGGCGCGAGAAACGGGTCGACTTCGGGCATGATGATTGTCTCCCAGACACCGGCGCTGGCCTCGGCGGCGCCTTTTTGATCGGTGATCAAGAGCACTTTTCCGCCACGTGCCATGACTTCTTGCATGTTCGACACGGTCTTTTCGAAAAGACTATCGCGCGGGGCCATCACAATGATCGGGACATGTTTGTCGACCAAGGCGATGGGGCCGTGTTTGAGCTCCCCTGATGCATAAGCTTCGGCATGTATATAGCTGATTTCTTTGAGCTTTAGAGCGCCTTCGAGCGCCAGAGGATACATCGCGCCACGCCCCAGAAACAGGATATCGCGCGCCTCGGCCAGCTTGCGCGAAATCGACTTGGTCTTGTCCGCGATCCCGAGTGCGAGGTTCAAAAGCCCGGGCAGGCTACGCAAAGCGGCAAGCTTTTCGGCCAGTTCCGCATCGTTGATCCTGCCGCGCATCTGGGCGGCGCGCAGGGCGAGGATGGCCAGTGTCGTCAACTGGCAGGTGAAGGCCTTGGTCGAGGCCACGCCGATTTCGGTTCCCGCCAGAATGAGCAAGGGCATATCGCTTTCGCGCGCGATCGAGCTTTCGGGGACGTTGACGACCGACATGATCTTGTCGGCCTTGCCCTGCATGTAACGCAGTGCCGCCAGCGTGTCGGCGGTTTCACCGGATTGACTGATGAAAAGCGCAACCGTGCCTTTGGTCACCGGCGGTTCGCGGTAGCGGAATTCCGAGGCGACATCGACTTCGACAGGGATGCCTGCGATCTGTTCAAACCAGTATTTTGCAACGAGGCAGGCATAAAAGGCGGTGCCACAGGCCACCATCGTCATCCGTTCCACTTTCGCAAAGTCGATCTGCGGTTCGGGCATGGTGACGGCGGTGGCTTCGGCATTGATGTAATGCGACAACGCACCTTGCAACACGACCGGCTGTTCCGCGATTTCCTTGGCCATGAAGTGTTTGAAGCCTGCCTTGTCGACCATGGCACTGTCAATCTGGATCGTCTTGATCGCGCGATTGGCGATGGTGCCGTTCGCGTCGCGGATTTCGACAGTGTCGCGCGTGATCACGGCCCAGTCGCCCTCTTCGAGATAGCTGATCCGGTCGGTCATCGGGGCCAATGCAATCGCATCAGAGCCCACGAACATCTCGCCCGTGCCATAACCAATGGCGAGGGGGGAGCCTTTGCGCGCGGCGATCAGCAAGTCGTCTTCGCCATCAAAGAGGAAACAAAGCGCATAAGCCCCTTCAAGCCGCGCAATTGTCTGTGCGGCGGCATCGCGGGGCGACAGCCCTTGGTTGCGGAAATGATCTGCCAGCAAGGCAACTGTTTCCGTGTCTGTGTCGGTGGCAAAGCCCACGCCCTGTTCGGCCAAAAATGCCCGCAATTCGCGGAAGTTTTCAATGATCCCGTTGTGCACAACGGCCACGCCACCGGCGCGGTGGGGGTGGGCGTTCACGACATTGGGCGCGCCATGTGTGGCCCAGCGGGTGTGACCGATGCCGGATTTGCCCGCCAGCGGTTCATGCACCAGAAGGTCCGAGAGGTTCACCAGCTTGCCTACCGCACGCCGCCGGTCCAGCACGCCATCGTTGATGGTGGCAATACCCGCGCTGTCATAGCCGCGATATTCCAGCCGTTTCAGCGCCTCAACCAAAAGGGGGGCGGCTTCGTGATCGCCTAATACGCCGATGATACCACACATGGTTAAGACCCTTTAGCTTTGCGTGCTTTGAGTTTTTCGAACAGGCGGGTGGCAAAGCCCGCTTTGTTTTCCTGTCGCGCGCGACCAACAGCCAAAGCACCGGCCGGCACGTCCTTTGTCACCACTGATCCGCTGCCGGTCATGGCGTCGTCCCCCACGCTCACAGGGGCGACCAGCATGGTGTTGGAGCCGATGAATGTATCCTGCCCGATTGTCGTGTGGTGTTTGAACACGCCGTCATAATTGCAGGTAATCGTGCCTGCGCCGATATTGCTGCGCGCGCCGATGGTGGCGTCACCGATATAGGACAGGTGGTTGACCTTGGCACCTTCCGCGATCTGGGCGTTCTTGATTTCCACGAAATTACCGATCTTGACGTCCTCGGCCAGTTCCGCACCGGGGCGCAGCCGCGCATAGGGGCCGATCACCCCGCCGCGTGCGACATGACAGCCTTCAAGATGGCTGAAGGCACGGATCGTGGCCCCTGATTCGACCGTCACACCGGGGCCAAAGACGACATTGGGTTCAATGACCGTATCGCGGCCAATGACAGTGTCATGCGCGAAGAAAACGGTTTCGGGGGCGGTCATTGTGACGCCATCCTCTTGCGCAACTGCGCGGGCATTTTGCTGAAAGAGCGCCTCGGCGCGGCTCAGTTCGGCGCGGGAATTCACGCCAAGCGTTTCGACCTCATCGCAACGGACCACGGTAGCGGAAAGCCCGCGCGCGCGGGCAATGCCGATGATATCGGTGAGGTAGTATTCGCCGGCGGCGTTCTCATTGCCAACCGCAGCAACCAGATCAAGAAGTGTCGCGCAGTCAGCCACAATAACGCCACTATTACAGAGTGTTACGGCGCGTTCCTGATCCGATGCATCCTTGAATTCGACAATCCGGTCCAACTGATCGCCCCGCATGATCAGCCGCCCGTAGCGCCCCGGATCAGCGGCCTCGAAGCCCAGCACGACGATATCATGGGTCAGCCGTGCGGCTGTCATGGCGGCGAGCGTTTCGGGACGGATGAACGGTGTATCGCCATAGAGCATCAAAGCATCGCCATCGAAACCTGCCAGAGCGTCGCGGGCCTGTGCCACGGCATGGGCAGTGCCCAGTTGTTCGGACTGCAAGGCGATCATGACATCAGGGTCATAGGCTTTGGCCGCTTTCTCAACCATGTCAGAACCGTGCCCAGCGACGACGACAGTGCGTGCGGGTTCCAGCGCGGCACCGGCTTTCAGGGCGTGCACCAGCATCGGCGCGCCGGCGATTTCATGCAGGACCTTGGGCAGGTCGGAATTCATGCGCGTGCCCATGCCTGCGGCTAATATGATCAATGCGGTTGCCATTGCTGCCTCGAACCTTGTTGTTCCCTGCCTTCTACTGCCCTTTTTCAGTATCACAAGGGGAAGGGGGTTCACATCAGTTTACAGGGCGTTACAGAGTGAATGGCAACAAAGGGAAAGCTGATGACAAAACGCACTGTAATCTTTGATCTCGATGGCACGCTGGCAGATACCAGCGGCGATCTGATTGCCGCTGCCAATAGCTGCTTTCGCGGGCTGGGTTTGGGCGATTTGCTGGATCATGCCACCGATGCCGCTACCGCACTGCGCGGCGGGCGGGCGATGCTGACGTTGGGCTTTTCGCGCGTTGAGGGGTTCGGGCAGGCCGAGGTTGATGCGCAATATCCCGTGTTGCTGGCCGCCTACGCGCAGGCGATTGATACCCACACCGTGCTTTATCCCGGTGCCATGGAGGCTGTCGAACGTCTGCTGTCTGCCGATTATGCTGTGGGGATTGCCACGAACAAACCTGAAGGGCTGGCCGAAACCCTGATGCGCAGCCTCGGGGTGCGTGACGCATTCGGCTCGCTGATTGGCGCCGATACGCTGCCGGTGCGCAAACCCGACCCAGCACATCATTTCGAGGCTGTGCGCCGTGCAGGGGGTGATCCTGCGCGCTCGCTTCTGGTGGGGGACACGGTGACGGACCGTGACACCTCGCGCAATGCGGGTGTGCCGTCGGTGCTGGTCACCTTTGGCCCCGGGCGCGATGATGTCCTGGCGCTTGATCCCGAGGCCACGATTGATCACTACAATGAACTGGATGCAGTGGTGGCCCGTCTGATCGGGTGAATTGGCCCTATGCGCGGGGGGCAAGTGATGCTTTGATGCAGGCGTAGACCGCATCAGAGTGACCCCATGACCGAGATTTTCAAAGGCAGTTTCACCCAGCAGGAACCGATCCCCGCCGAAGGGATCGCTGCGGCCAATGCCGTGATGCAATCGGGCCGCTTGCACCGCTACAACACCAGCGGCGACGAGATTGCGGAAACGGCCCTGCTGGAAGAGGAATTCGCCGCGACAGTAGGCGCGAAATACTGCCTTGCGGTCGCTTCGGGCGGGTATGCCATGACAACAGCCCTGCGCGCCTGCGGTGTGCAGCATGGCGACAAGGTGCTGACCAACGCCTTCACGCTGGCCCCGGTGCCGGGTGCGATTGCGGCCGTGGGCGGTGTGCCGGTCTTTGTGGGCGTCACCGAGGATCTGGTCATTGATCTGAATGATCTGGCCGCAAAACTGGATCAGGCCAAGGTGCTGCTGCTCAGCCATATGCGGGGCCATATCTGCGATATGGAGCGGCTGATGGCGCTTTGTGATGCCGCCGGTGTCGATGTGATCGAGGATTGCGCCCACACAATGGGGGCCGCTTGGAACGGCGTGCCTTCGGGGCGTTGGGGGCGGTTCGGCTGCTATTCGACGCAGACGTACAAACACATCAATTCCGGCGAAGGCGGGTTTCTGATTTGTGACGGCGCCGAGGATATGGCCCGCGCGATCATGCTCTCAGGCAGCTATATGCTGTTTGAAAAACACCGTGCCGCCCCGCCGGTCGCGACCTTTGCCAAGATCAAATATGAAACGCCGAACATTTCGGGGCGTATGGACAATCTGCGCGCGGCGATCCTGCGTCCGCAGTTACGTAATCTTGCGGAACAAGCGGCGCGCTGGAACGCACGCTACCGCGTTCTGGAAGAAGGACTGGCCGAAACACCGGGCCTGCGCCTGATTCCGCGTCCTGAAAAAGAACAGTTCGTGGCCTCGTCTTTCCAGTTCCTGCTGCTCGATTGGGCGCCTGACGCGGTCGAGGCTGTGCTGGCGCGCTGTGCGGCGCGCGGGGTCGAGCTGAAATGGTTCGGCGGGGCAGAGCCCAAAGGCTTCACCTCGCGCTATGACAGTTGGCGCTATGCGCCCTCCGCGCCCATGCCTGCCTCTGACCGTGTTCTTGCCGGGGTCGTCGATATGCGCCTGCCGCTGACCTTCAGTCTTGAGGACTGTGCACTGATTGCAAGGATCATCCGCGCCGAGGTTTCTGCGGTCTATCAGGGGCAAGTTGCGGCTGAGTAGCGCACAAGGGGCTGCGCCGATCAAAAATGACTCGACAGGGCGGTGTGCTGCGTCTTATTAATGAACAAGCGTTCAATTAATCTGGAGCAACCGATGTTTCATGCCTCAATGAGCTTTGATCTGGGCGAGGATGTGAATGCCCTGCGTGATATGGTCCATGACTGGGCGCAGACCCGTGTCAAACCCATGGCGGGCGAGATTGACCAATCCAATGCCTTCCCCCCAGCACTTTGGCCTGAAATGGGTGAACTGGGACTATTGGGCGTCACGGTGGATGAAGCCTATGGCGGGGCGGGCATGTCCTATCTTGCCCATACGGTTGCGATCGAGGAAATCGCCCGCGCCAGTGCCTCTGTCAGCCTGTCCTATGGGGCGCATTCCAACCTGTGCGTGAACCAGATCAAACTCAACGGGACCGAGGCGCAAAAGGCCAAATACCTGCCGCGGTTGATATCGGGTGAACATGTGGGCGCGCTTGCCATGTCCGAGGCGGGCGCGGGGTCTGACGTGGTTTCAATGACGCTCCGTGCGGAAAAGCGGAACGATCACTACCGTCTGAACGGCAACAAATACTGGATCACCAACGGCCCTGACGCCGATACGCTGGTGGTCTATGCCAAAACCGATCCTGCGGCGGGGTCCAAAGGGATCACGGCCTTTCTTATCGAGAAAGAGATGACCGGTTTTTCCACCTCGCCCCATTTCGACAAGCTGGGGATGCGGGGGTCCAACACGGCCGAATTGATTTTTGACGATGTCGCTGTCCCGTTCGAGAACGTGTTGGGCGAAGAGGGCCGCGGCGTGCGCGTCCTGATGTCCGGTCTGGATTACGAACGGGTCGTGCTGGCGGGCATCGGCCTTGGCATTATGGCCGCCTGTCTGGATGAGGTCATGCCCTACCTGAGCACCCGCAAACAGTTTGGCGAACCGATTGGAAACTTCCAACTGATGCAAGGCAAGATCGCCGATATGTATACGGCGATGAATTCGGCGCGTGCCTATGTCTATGAGGTTGCGCGCGCCTGTGATCGTGGCACCGTCACGCGGCAGGACGCAGCGGCCTGCTGTCTTTATGCCAGCGAAGAGGCGATGAAACAGGCCCATCAGGCCGTGCAGGCCATGGGCGGCGCGGGCTTTCTGGCCGATGCCCCTGTGGCGCGGCTTTTCCGTGATGCAAAGCTGATGGAGATCGGGGCAGGGACATCGGAAATCCGGCGGATGCTCGTGGGCCGCGAATTGATGGCAGCAATGACATGAAATGGCTTGCGCTGATCCTTGTCTTCCCCGTGGCCGGTTTCGCGCAATCCTTTGGTGCGCCGCCTGTTGTAGAGATGGGCGATGTGACCTTCGCGGCAACTGAAACCGATGCCTGCATCAATGATCAAGCGTCCAAAGGCCCCGGCGGTCTTGTGACCCGTGCCGCGCGTGCCTGTATCGGCTATTCAGCGCGGGCCTGCACCGCAGCCCCCGCGGCCTGTCTGGCAGGCGAGAAGGCCTATTGGAATTGGCGGATTGCCATGAATTACGCGGGGTTGCAGGCATGGGTTGCCGACCTGAAAGAAGCCGACAATGACGATCTGCGCGCCTCTGTCGCAAATCCGGCTGCGGCAACGGCCAATGTGGTGCTGGAATGCGCGCTGCGGGTGGGTCAGATCGCAACACCCACCGCTGATGCGGATAAGGCGGCCTGCGAAATGCGTGAAACCGCGCTGATCGCCCTGGAGCTGGAATTTACGGTCAGGCAGGCCTGCGCGGGCGCAAAAGACGGCGAATTTGCCCGATTCTGCGGGGTAAATGATCAATGAGGCGCGCTTATTTCTTTCTTCCGCTGGCGGCACTTGTCGCGCTCGCAGCCTATCTCGGCTTGCAATATGGAACGGTGCCGAGTGAATCAGAAATCATCAACCGCTATGCCGCCGCCTACCTGTCCGCTGCCCCCACAGGGGCAAGCCCGACCGACTGTGCCGCCACGACACATCCCGATCCGGCCATTCGCATGGTGATCAACTGTGTGCATCCCTTGGGTTTGACAACAACGTTTTATGTCGGCCCGCGCGGCGAGAGCCTGCCAGCACCACAAGGGCTCGGGGCATGAGTGATCGCAAGCTTCACGAGGCCGCCTTGGCGGATGTGGCAGAGGCCGCACGGATCGCGGCCCTTGGCGGTGGCGAAAAATCCCGTGCCCGCCATCTGAGCCGTGGTAAAATGCTGCCGCGTGACCGCGTGGCGGGGTTGCTGGACCCGGGTAGTCCGTTTCTGGAGGTGGGCGCCACGGCAGCGCACGGGCTTTATGACGGGGCAGCGCCCTGTGCCGGTGTCATTGCCGGCGTGGGCCGTGTGAACGGCCATGAGGTGATGGTCGTCTGCAACGACGCCACTGTGAAGGGCGGCACCTATTACCCGATGACCGTCAAGAAACACCTCCGCGCACAGGAAATCGCCGAGGCCTGTCATCTGCCATGCGTCTATCTGGTCGACAGCGGCGGGGCCAACCTGCCCAATCAGGACGAGGTATTCCCCGACCGCGACCATTTCGGCCGGATTTTCTACAATCAGGCGCAGATGTCCGCCAAAGGCATCCCGCAGATCGCCGTCGTCATGGGGTCTTGCACCGCGGGCGGCGCCTATGTGCCTGCCATGGCCGATGTCTCGATCATCGTCCGCGACCAGGGCACGATCTTTCTGGCAGGTCCGCCTTTGGTGAAAGCCGCAACAGGCGAGGTTGTATCGGCAGAGGACCTGGGCGGCGGTGATGTGCACACGCGCCTGTCCGGTGTGGCGGATTATCTGGCCGAGGATGACGCCCATGCCTTGGCGCTGGCACGGCAGGCTGTGGCATCTTGTAATCTGGAAAAGTCTATAAACGCCAAAAGGCTACCGCCCGAACCTCCCGCGTTTGATCCTGATACGCTCTTCGATGTGGTGCCTGCCGACCTGCGCACGCCGTATGATATCCGCGAAGTCATTTCGCGCATCGTAGACGGATCGCGCTTTGACGAATTCAAGGCGCGTTTCGGCGAAACGCTTGTCTGCGGCTTTGCCCAGATCGACGGCTGGCCTTGCGGGATCATCGCCAACAATGGTGTGCTCTTTTCCGAAAGCGCACAGAAGGGCGCGCATTTTGTGGAACTGTGCAGCCAGCGCAAGATCCCGCTCGTGTTTTTGCAGAATATCACCGGCTTCATGGTCGGGCAGAAATACGAGAACGAAGGGATCGCGCGGCACGGGGCCAAGATGGTGACAGCCGTGGCGACCACAAAGGTACCGAAGATCACGATGGTTGTGGGCGGATCATTCGGTGCAGGGAATTATGGCATGTCTGGGAGGGCTTACAGTCCGAATTTTATGTGGTCCTGGCCGACGTCACGGATTTCAGTGATGGGTGGCGAACAGGCCGCAGGCGTGCTGGCCACCGTCAAACGCGACGCGATTGAGCGCGGCGGCGGGGAATGGTCCGCCGAGGAAGAAGCCGCCTTCAAGAAACCGACCATCGACATGTTCGCCGAACAATCGCACCCCCTCTACGCCAGTGCGCGGCTTTGGGATGACGGCATCATAGACCCGCGCAAAAGCCGCGAAGTGCTGGCGCTGTCGCTGGCGGCATCCATGAACGCACCGATCGAGGAGACACGCTTTGGCGTGTTCCGGATGTGATGGCGATGTTTGACAAGATCCTGATTGCCAACCGTGGCGAGATTGCCTGCCGGATCATCAGGACAG
>NZ_DASYOK010000087.1:0-4382 GCF_036007805.1 Yoonia sp. | reverse complement strand
TTCGGAGGCAATGATCTGCACCTCGGGCGCGAGGGTCGAGAGCGTCAGGCAGGTGCCCGAAATCATGCCGCCACCACCGATGGGTGCGACCATCATTTCCAACCCGTCCACCTGCTCCATGAATTCCTTGGAGCACGTGCCCTGTCCTGCAATCACGCGTGGATCGTTGTAGGGGTGGACAAAATCGCCGCCCGTTTCGGCCTGCACCCGCGCGAATGTTTCCTCGCGTGATGTGGTCGAGGGCTCACACTCGGTGATCACGCCACCATAGCGCCGCACTGTGTCTTTCTTGGCCTGCGGTGCTGTGCGCGGCATGACCACGTTGCAAGGGATGCCCCGGCGCATCGCGGCATAGCTGAGGCAGGATGCATGGTTGCCCGAAGAGTGGGTGGCCACGCCATGCTTGGCCTGTTCATCCGTCAGTCCAAAGACTGCATTTGCGGCACCACGAACCTTGAACGCCCCCGGTTCCTGAAAGTTCTCGCATTTGAAGAACAGTTGCGCGCCGGTCAGTTCGTTGAGGTAGTCCGAAGTGCGGATGGGTGTGCGGTTGATATGCGGCTTGATGCGCTCATGCGCATCCAGCATGTCCTGATAGGTCGGAATATACATGTCAGTCTGGTCTTTCATTATGCTGCATCCCGCATTTTCAGGCCTGTAGACCCGCGATAGTATTCCTGCGCTGCCGCCACACCGGACCCGAGTTTGATCTCAAGACCAAGGTCGACCATACACATCTCTGCTGTGGCGATGCCTGACAAGGCCATGACATCTGTCATGCTGCCCAGGTGGCCGATCCGGAAGACTTTGCCGGCCACTTCGCCAAGCCCGACACCAAATGCCACGCCATATTTTTCGGCGGCATGGGTCACAATATCAGTGGCGTTGAACCCTTCGGGCGTTTTGATCGCACTCACTGTGTCAGAGTAGAGATCAGGGGAAGCCGCGCAAAGTTCCAGCCCCCAGGCATCCACGGCGGCCCGTACACCGGAAGCGATCCGGTTGTGCCGCGCAAAGACGTTTTCGAGGCCTTCTTTGAGCAACATTTCGGTCGCAAGAAGCAGCCCGTTCATCAGACCCACAGCAGGGGTATAGGGGTAGGCATTGGCTGCATAGCCCTTGGTCATATCGGCGATATCAAAGAATGTGCGCGGCAGTTGTGCCGTCTTGCTGGCATCGCGTGCCTTTTGGCTGAAGCCAACAATTGCCAGACCCGCAGGCAGCATGAATCCTTTCTGCGAACCCGTTACCGCGACATCAACGCCCCACTCATCAAAGCGGAAATCCATTGACCCGATCGAGCTGACCCCATCCACAAAGAGCATCGCAGGATGACCTGCAGCATCCAGCGCTTTGCGGACAGCAGCGATGTCCGATTTCACGCCGGTCGCCGTTTCATTATGCGTCGCCAGCACCGCTTTGATCTTATGCGCGGTGTCCGCTTTCAGGATTTCGGCGTAACGGTCCGCAGGAATGCCTTGGCCCCATGGGGTCTCGACGATCTGCATATCCAGCCCATGACGCTGGCACATATCAATCCAGCGGTGGCTGAACATCCCGTTGCGCGCCGCCAGAACCGTATCGCCGGGAGACAGGGTATTTGTGAGTGCTGTCTCCCAGCCACCGGTGCCGGTAGACGGAAAGATAAAGACTTCAGCTGTGTCGGACTTCAGGATCTTTTGTACGCCAGCACGTGCCGGATGCAGGATCTGGCCGAAAAGCGGTGACCGGTGGTCAATCGTCGGCATGTCACAGGCTTTGCGAATAGCCTCGGGCATATTCGTCGGGCCGGGAATAAATACGGGGTTCTGAAAGCTCATCGTCCAATCCTCCATTGGGTTGAGCGTGTTTTGCCAGAACAGACCCTGTCTGCATATTTTTTTGAAATTATTTTTCAGAAAGTGACTGCATGAGAAAAATGTTTGTTGTCAGTGCTTTGTATTTTTCATAATGTGAAATGTAATTTCAGATATGAGAAAAATCATGGAAGAAGAGGTAAAGCGTGGCCGTGGTCGCCCCAAGGCATGGGACGACAAGGGTGCGCAGAATACGATTAAATCGCTCGATCGCGCGTTAGAGGTTTTGGTCCAGTTGGGTGAAATGCAAGGCAGCACCCTGTCCGAAATCGCGGGCGCCCTTGGGCAATCCCCCGCAACAGTTTACCGTGTTCTGACAACATTTCAGGGACGCGGATTTGCCGACTTCGATCCGCAAAGCCAGGTCTGGAGCATTGGCCCCGCTGCATTCCTGACCGGATCAATGTTCCTGCGCCGCACGTCGCTGGTCGAACGCGCACGGCCCATCATGCGTGATCTGATGGAGGCGACGGGCGAGACTGCGAACCTTGGGATCGAACGGGATGGTCAGGTGCTCTTTCTGGGGCAGGTTGAGACACATGCAACAATTCGCGCCTTTTTCCCACCCGGTACGGCCTCGGCGATGCATTCATCGGGGATTGGCAAAGCTTTGCTGTCGCGCATGGACGATAAACGCCAACGTGCGGTGCTTGCCGCCAGCAAGCTGGAACAGTTTACACCCCATACGCTGACAGATCCTGAAGCGATGATCGCCGATCTGCATGCGACCAAGGCGCGCGGCTATGCTTTTGACGGCGAAGAACGCAACATCGGCATGCGGTGCATCGCCGCCCCCGTCTATAATGTCTTTGGCGAGGCGGTGGCGGGAATTTCAGTCTCGGGGCCGACGTCACGGATCACCGATGACCGGATCGTGGCCTTGGCCGAAGATGTCATGGAAGCCGCGGCGCGCCTGACCCGCGCGATTGGCGGGAACAACCGGCCGGCGAACTAGC
Organism: Yoonia sp.; assembly: GCF_036007805.1. Classification (GTDB taxonomy): domain Bacteria; phylum Pseudomonadota; class Alphaproteobacteria; order Rhodobacterales; family Rhodobacteraceae; genus Yoonia. Next base: position 1,570 of record NZ_DASYOK010000087.1, on the reverse strand, counting down.
GTTTGCTGCGCCGGATGGCACTGTCGCGATAATTCGGATCGTCACTGAACGGGTGGTCATTTTCGGACATGGTTGGTTCGGGCGAAGCATGAGGTTGTGACTGTGTCAGCTTTGCCCAGAGCTTGCGTGCAAGAAACTGGGCAATGACCACAAGCACCATAAATGCGGCAAAGGCGGCCAGGATTGACCCTGCGCCGACATCGACGCAGGCATCACCCGCGCCAAAGGCGATGGCATAAAGGATACTGACTGTTTCAGTGCAGGTGGTGAACATGCAATCCCGTTTGGCTGAATGGGATCAGACTAATCTGCATGGATCAAAACGGCAAACATTGTCGCTCTGCGCGTTTTCTTTTCAGCCCTCGCAATTCTGCATGACATTTCCAAGTCGCCTTCTTACGGTTCGCCGTGAAGCACCAAAACGGAGCCAACCATGCATTTTGGCCTGACCGATGAACAACAAATGATCGTGGAAACCGTGCGGTCTTTTGTGGAACGCGAAATCTACCCTCATGAAGATGCGGTCGAACGCAGTGGCGAAGTCCCAAAAGAGGTCGCCGATGAGATCAAGCGCAAGACGATCGAGTTGGGTTTCTACGCGTGCAATTTCCCGCAAGAGGTTGGCGGTGCGGGGCTAAGCCATGTCGAATTTGCGCTGGTCGAGCGGGAATTGGGGCGTGGGTCTATGGCGCTGAACCACTTTTTCGGGCGCCCGCAGAATATCCTGATGGCCTGTCAGGGGGATCAACGTGAGCGGTATCTACTGCCCGCGGTGCGCGGCGAACGGATGGATGCGCTTGCCATGACGGAACCTGATGCAGGATCGGACGTGCGGGGGATGAAATGTTCCGCCGTGCGTGATGGCGGCGATTGGGTGTTGAACGGATCCAAGCATTTCATTTCGGGTGCGGATCACGCCGATTTCTTTATCGTCTTTGTCGCAACCGGCGTTGATGACACGCCCCGTGGGCTGAAAAAGCGCATCACCACATTTCTGGTTGATCGCGGGACGCCGGGTTTTGAGGTGCGCGCTGGCTATAAATCCGTCAGTCACCGTGGCTACAAGAACTGCATTCTCGATTTTGACAACTGCCGCCTGCCCGATACGCAGGTTCTGGGCGAGGTTGATGGCGGTTTTGCCGTCATGAACGAATGGCTTTATGCCACCCGCATTACCGTCGCCACCATGTCTGTCGGACGCGCGCGGCGGTGTTTTGATTATGCCCTGAAGTATGCCGCAGAGCGCAAGCAATTCGGCCAACCCATCGGCAAATTCCAAGGCGTCAGTTTCCAGATCGCCGACATGATCACCGAGATCGACGCCGCCGATATGCTGACGCTGTCTGCCGCGTGGCGTCTGGATCAAGGGCTGCCTGCGAACCGCGAAATTGCCTCGGCCAAGGTCTATGCCACCGAAATGCTGGCCCGTGTCACTGACGCGACCCTGCAAATCTATGGCGGCATGGGATTGATGAGCGATTTCCCGATTGAGCGGTTCTGGCGTGACGCGCGGGTTGAGCGGATCTGGGATGGCACATCGGAAATCCAGCGCCACATTATCAGCCGCGAA
>NZ_DASYOK010000086.1:0-1807 GCF_036007805.1 Yoonia sp. | reverse complement strand
AGCCGCCTCATCACGGGCAGCTTTGGTGGCCTCGATCCGTGCGATCTGCGACAGGCGCACCGCCTCGTTATCGATATCAAGGATATCAATCGGATCCTCGTTGTCCTTGCGGTACTTGTTGACGCCAACAACCACTTCGGTCCCACGATCAATACCTGCCTGCCGCCGTGCGGCGGTTTCCTCGATCCGCAGTTTGGGCATGCCCGAGGCCACAGCCTTGGTCATCCCGCCCATTTCCTCAACCTCTTCGATCAGCTTCCACGCCTGTTCCGCCAGATCATGGGTCAGCTTTTCGACGTAATAAGACCCCGCCAGCGGATCGACCACATTGGTGACCCCTGTTTCCTCTTGCAGGATCAGCTGGGTATTGCGGGCAATCCGCGCGCTGAATTCGGTTGGCAGCGCAATCGCCTCATCCAGCGCATTGGTGTGCAGCGACTGTGTGCCGCCCAAAACCGCGCTCATCGCTTCATAGGCGGTGCGGATCACGTTGTTATAAGGGTCCTGTTCCTGCAACGACACGCCCGAGGTCTGGCAGTGGGTGCGCAGCATGAATGACTTGGGGTCTTTGGGCTCAAACTCGGCCATGATCCGCGACCAAAGCAGACGTGCGGCGCGCAGCTTGGCGGCCTCCATGAAAAAATTCATCCCAATGGCGAAGAAAAAGCTGAGACGTCCGGCGAATTTATCCACATCCATGCCGCGCGCGATGGCGGTGCGCACATATTCGCGCCCGTCGGCCAGCGTATAGGCCAGCTCTTGCACCAAATTCGCACCCGCTTCTTGCATGTGATAGCCCGAGATCGAGATCGAGTTGAATTTCGGCATCTCGGCGGTGGTATATTCAATGATATCGGCAATGATCCGCATCGAAGGTTCTGGCGGATAAACATAGGTATTCCGCACCATGAATTCCTTGAGAATATCGTTCTGAATGGTGCCCGACAGCACATTGCGCGGATGCCCCTGCTCTTCGCCAGCAACGATGAAATTGGCCAAGATCGGGATCACCGCGCCGTTCATCGTCATCGACACGCTGACCTGATCAAGCGGGATACCGTCAAAGAGGATTTTCATATCCTCGACACTGTCAATCGCGACACCGGCCTTGCCGACATCGCCCTCAACGCGGGGGTGGTCGCTGTCATAGCCGCGGTGGGTCGCCAGATCAAAGGCCACCGACACGCCCTGCTGGCCCGCGGCCAGTGCCTTCCGATAGAAATTGTTCGATTCTTCTGCCGTGGAAAACCCTGCATATTGCCGGATCGTCCAGGGGCGGCCTGCGTACATCGTCGCCTTCACCCCGCGCGTAAACGGGGCCTGTCCGGGGATACCACCCATATGCGGCAATCCGTCCACATCCTCGGCGGTATAGAGCGGCTGGACAGGAATGCCTTCCAGCGTATCCCATGTCAGGCCCTCCAAAGGCTTGCCACGTAGCTCTTTGCGGGCGATTTCTTCCCATGTTTTCTTGTCAGACATTGTGACCTCCGGCGAAATTTCTGGTGGCGGACACGCATTTGTTTGTAGCAAAATGCAGTTGCCCCTTAGCTTTTGGCGCAAGCGCCTCTATATCCAAGTTTATGAAGATACTGATCAACATCGCCCTCGTCGCACTACTGGCATTCCCTGCAATGGCAGAGGAAAAAACCGTTCTGGAACGCTGGCAAGAGGACCCCACGCAGGTCTTTGACGCGGCCGACATAAACCTTGACGATCTGGCTTGGGTGCTGCGCCCGCTGGTCGTTTTTGCAGATACGCCCAATGATCCGCGGTTCCAGCAACAGATGGACCGGCTCTTGGCCGA
>NZ_DASYOK010000085.1:0-4796 GCF_036007805.1 Yoonia sp. | reverse complement strand
ATGCGCGGACAAAAGACCTGATCATGCCGAAACTCTATGCTTACACAGATGGTGCCTGCTCGGGCAATCCGGGCCCCGGCGGGTGGGGTGCACTGCTGGTGGCGCGCGAGGGGGAGACCGTTGTGAAGACCCGCGAACTCTCTGGCGGTGAGGCGGAAACGACGAACAACCGGATGGAGCTCTTGGCGGCCATTACTGCGTTGGAAACCCTGTCGAAGGGGGCAGCTGTCACGGTCGTGACAGACAGCTCCTATGTCAAAGACGGAATCACCAAGTGGATCCATAGCTGGAAGAAAAGCGACTGGAAGAAGGGCAAGGTCAAGAACATCGACCTTTGGCAGCGGCTTGATGCCGCGGCCAAACGCCATGACGTCACATGGGAATGGGTCAAAGGCCACGCTGGCCACCCTGAGAACGAAAAGGCCGATGAACTTGCGCGCGCGGGAATGGCCCCGTTTAAGGCCTAAGAGACTTTCAGGACGATCTTGCCGATATGGGCGCTGCTTTCCATGCGGGCATGGGCGGCAGCGGCATCGGCAAGTGCGAATTCCTGATCCATCACAGGGGCCACTTTGCCTGCCACAAGCAGCGGCCAGACATGCGCCCGCAACTGATCCGCAATGCGCGCCTTGGCGAGGTCAGACTGCGGACGCAGGGTTGAGCCTGTGATCGTCAGGCGGCGCGTCATCAGCTGTACAAGGTTCAATTCCGCCTTTGGCCCTTGCAGAAATGCAATCTGAACGAGTTTCCCATCGTCCGCGAGCGCTTTCAGATTGCGCTGGATATACGGGCCCCCGACCATATCAAGGATGAGATCGGCGCCACCCAGCGTTTGCATTTTTTCAACAAAATCATCTTTTCGATAGTTGAAAGCACCCTCTGCGCCCAAACCCACACAGGCCGCACATTTCTCGTCCGATCCAGCCGTGGCAAAGACGCGCGCACCGAACGCTTTGGCCAGTTGAATAGCTGTCGTGCCGATCCCCGAACTGCCACCGTGCACCAAGAAACGCTGTCCCGCCTGCAATCCCCCGCGCATGAACACGTTGGACCAGACAGTAAAGAAGGTTTCGGGCAGGCAAGCGGCTTGTCTTAAGGTCAAGCCATCAGGCACAGGCAAACAATGGGCGGCGGGTGTCGCCACATATTCGGCATAGCCACCGCCCGGCAGAAGCGCACAAACCTGATCACCCACACGCAAGCCGGTCACCCCTGCACCGCATGAGATAACCTCCCCCGCCGCTTCCAGTCCCGGCAAGTCACTGGCGCCTTTTGGCGGATTATAAAGTCCTGCGCGTTGCAAAGCGTCTGGACGGTTTACGCCTGCATAGGCCACTTTGATGACCACCTGATCATAAGCTGGCTCTGGCACTGGACGCTCGGTGAGCGTCAGCACATCGGGCCCGCCCGGCTTGGAAATCTCGATCGCCTTCATCAATTTTTATCCTTACTGCGGATCACGCCAGACACCCGGCAAATCAGGATCGGTTTGGGACGCGGGTGCTTTGATGCCACTCATCATGCGTTCCAGCGTGCCCGCAAAGGGTTTGAACAAGGGGTTGGCCTTGGCCTGTGCCTTGAATTTTTCGAACTGCATCACGTTGTCGATGCGGCGGTCGATGAAATCATCGGTGGCCTGCATGTTCAGACTATCGTCGCCCAGCCAAAAGAGAATCACCGAACTGTAGACTGCGGAAAGCGTGATGCGTTTCGTGTACCAATTGGCGTCGCGTGATGTATCGCCCAGCGTCGTCCAGATCGCATCGGCGGTGCCCCATATCAGTTTCGCCCCGTCCGCCGCCATATGTGGCAATGCAAAAAGCGTTGTGCCACGGCGCACAGCCTCTTTGTCGTCGATCACGTGAAGGCGCAGGCGGATTGCATGGGCCACCTTGTCGCGAAAGCGCATATCGCCCAGATCGGCGGCCTTGAGCGCGGCAATCATCGCGGCATCACCCCGATGGTGATAGGCAATCGCCAGATCAACCGCACCGCGCGGGCACAGCGCCTTGGCGACGGACAAATCTACTCCGGCATCTCGTGCGGCGGCGGCAAATGTTTCGGGTGACCAGCCGTCAAAGGCCACGTGGGGCAGTGCCGCATCCAAGAGTTGGTCCAAGATCGGGTCAACGTCGGGCTTTGTCATGATGATCTCCTGCTGTTCATGGACACTAGACAAACTAGCCCACCTTTGCTATCTGCCCACTTCCTGCAATTTTTGCAAATTTAACTTAGAGAGGTGGTGAAAACCACATGCAGGTTAGTGTTCGTGATAACAACGTCGATCAGGCGTTGCGTGCTCTGAAAAAGAAACTTCAGCGTGAGGGCGTCTTTCGTGAAATGAAGCTCAAGCAACATTTCGAAAAGCCTTCGATCCGCAAAGCGCGTGAGAAAGCAGAAGCGATCCGCCGTCAGCGCAAGCTGGCGCGCAAGAAGCTCCAGCGCGAAGGTATGCTCTAAGCATCCTTCCGACGTTACGACCAAGAGCCCCCGGCTGAGCAATCAGGCGGGGGTTTTCTTATGCGGGATCACCCAGCCGGTTCAGGATCGGACAGTCCGGGCGATCATCGCCCGCGCAATCGCGGACCAGCGTTTTCAACGTATCGCGCATATCCTCAAGATCGGCGATCTTTGCCTCAATCCGCGCAAGGTGTTCCTGCGCAATCTGGCGCACATCGGAACTGGCCCTCGAACTATCTTCCCAAAGCGCAAGAAGGTCACGGCAATCCTCGATCGAAAACCCCAATGCACGGGCACGCGCAAGAAAGGTCAGCTTATGGATATCGGTCTGCACAAACGCACGGTATCCGTTGGCGTCACGTCGTGGTTTGACCAGCCCGATATCCTCATAATAACGGATCGTTTTCGCAGGCAGCCCTGCCTTTGTTGCTGCATCCCCGATATTCATGCCGCAGCCACCTTTACCACAGGTGCAACCCAGCGCAGGCGCAATGCATTGGACAAGACAAACACGCTTGAGAGCGCCATCGCCCCTGCCGCCAGCATCGGCGACAGAAGTGGCCCGCCAAAGATGTAAAGCGCCCCTGCCGCAACAGGGATCAGCGCGGTATTATAGGCAAAGGCCCAAAACAGGTTTTCGCGGATGTTACGCATGGTATGGCGGCTAATCTCGAACGCATTGGACACACCGTTGATGTCGCCGGACATGAGCACCACATCCGCGCTTTCAATCGCGACATCGGTGCCTGTGCCAATGGCGATCCCCACGTCCGCCGCCGCCAGCGCAGGTGCGTCATTGATCCCGTCCCCGACAAACGCGATTTTGGCACCGTCTTTGGCAAGATCACGGAGTGCTGCAACTTTGCCATCCGGCAGCACCTCGGCGATGACCGTATCAATCCCGAGCTCTGCAGCAATGGCGTTGGCTGTTTTCTGGTTATCGCCGGTGATCAGCGCGACCTGCAGCCCCATGTCCTGTAGCTTCTTGATCGCAGAGGGTGTCTCTGGCTTGATCGGGTCCGAAATGCCGATCAGCCCCACCAACGCACCATCAATGGCGGCATAAAACGGCGTTTGGCCCTGCGCTGCGATCTGCGCAGACTGGTCTGCGAAGGCCTCAATAGCAATGCCTTGGCGTTCCATCATGCGGTCTGCGCCCACCATCACGTTGTGGCCCTCGACCATCGCCGTCACACCAAAGCCCGCCTCGGCACGGAAGTCTGATGCCGGGGCAATGCTATATCCTTTATCCTGCGCCATTCGCACAATAGCTTCGGCAATCGGGTGCTCCGAGAGCGCTTCGACACTTGCAACGCGCCCCATAATCTCGGCTTCATCAAGACCCGCGTTGAGGAAAACCGACGTCACCTCTGGCCGCCCGCGTGTGAGCGTGCCGGTTTTGTCAAAGGCCACGATTTGCGCGGAACGCAAGGCCTGCAACGCATCGCCTTTGCGAAACAACACACCCAGTTCTGCCGCGCGGCCCGTGCCCACCATGATCGAGGTCGGTGTGGCCAGACCCATCGCACATGGACAAGCCACAATCAGAACCGACACACCCGCGACCAAAGCAAAGCTGAGTGCAGGATCGGGGCCAAAGATCAGCCAGCCAATCACAGTCAGCGCGGCCAGCACCAATACAACCGGCACGAACCAAAGCGTCACGCGGTTCACAAGGTCCTGAATAGGCAGTTTGGCACCCTGTGCATCTTCCACCATGCGGATCACCTGCGCCAGCATCGTATCCGCACCCACCTGTGTCACACGGAACGTAAACACACCTGTCCCGTTCACCGTACCGCCCGTGACGCGATCATCGCTTCCCTTCTCAACAGGGATCGGCTCACCGGTGATCATGCTTTCATCGACAAAGGAACTGCCCTCGATCACGACACCGTCAACCGCAATCCGCTCGCCCGGACGAACGCGCAGGATATCGCCGACGACAACATCGGCGATCGGGACTTCAACCGCTGCGCCGTCTTGCATCTGGAAAGCGGTTTTGGGCTGCAGGCCAACAAGCCTGCGGATCGCCGCACCAGTCTTGCCCTTTGCGCGTGCTTCAAGAAAACGACCGAGCAGGATGAGCGTGATGATAACCGCTGCCGCCTCAAAATAGACTGCGCGTGTTCCCGCGGGAAGGACGGCCGGAAAGAACGTCGCGACTGTGGAAAACGCCCATGCCGCACCTGTGCCGATCGCGACCAAAGCGTTCATATCCGGCGCGCCTTTGAAGAGCGCAGGTAGGCCTTGGGTAAAAAAGAACCGCCCCGGCCAGATGAGAACCAGCGTGACGAGCACAAACTGCAACACCCAGCTGGTTTGCATCCCGATCG
>NZ_DASYOK010000084.1:0-2314 GCF_036007805.1 Yoonia sp. | reverse complement strand
CCGCCGACCGCGAATTTGCCCGCCTTATCTAGAAACTCACGTTTGGAAATTTTGCCGTGTGCGTAGAAATCATAAAGATCAAGCAGTTCTTGATCAAAGTCCTTGGCCGTCATGCGTGTCATTGTTGCGATCTCCTGTTGGAACGGGTTGGTGCCGCTCCAACAGATTTATGCTGCCCAAGCCCTAAGGCAAATCACAACCCGCGGATCCGCGGGTCAAGCGCATCGCGCAGACCGTCGCCGATATAGTTCACCGCCAGTACCGTCAGCGAAATCGCAAGGCCGGGCCACAACACGCGCTCGGGGAAGGCGGTCATGCGATCAACGCTGTCAAACAGGATCTTGCCCCATGTGGGGAAATCCGACGGGAAGCCAAGGCCAAGGAAAGACAGCGCGCTTTCGGTAATGATCGCTGTGGCAAGGCCCAGGGTGGCCGAGACCATGATCGGAGAGAGGACATTGGGCAAAATATGCCGTGTAATCATCCGCCGTGGCGGTGTGCCGATGGATCGGGCGGCAAGGACGAATTCACGCTCCTTCAGCGCCATGACGTCGCCGCGGACAATCCGCGCGGTCTGCATCCATGAGGTAATGCCAATGCCGACCACGATCAGGATGAAGATACCATTTTCGGGTCCGAAGGCCGCACGCAGCGGATCGCGGAACAAGAGCATCATGACCAGCAAGAGCGGCAGTAGGGGCAGGGACAGCACCAGATCGGTGAAACGCATCAGCAGGCCGTCAAGGCGGCGGAAATACCCCGCCAAGACCCCGATCAATGTGCCAATCAACACCGCCAAGATCATCGCGGTCCAGCCAACGGCCAATGAAATCCGCCCGCCCTGCATGATATTGGCCATGATATCGCGGCCCAGATTGTCGGTCCCCATCGGGTTGGCCCAGTTCACCTTGGCCTCGCTGTCAAACAGCAGCATGTAGATGGGGCGTACATCCTTGTTGCGGATATCAAGCTTGCCGGGGTCCACCTGCCACAGCCACGGGCCGATGGTCACGAAAAGCGTGATGAAGATCAGAAAGCCCAAGCCAAAGACCGCGCCTTTGTGGGTCTTGAACTGGTCCCAGACATCCAGCCACTGGTTGCGCGGCTTTTCGATCACTTCTTTTGCCACAGTTGCATCAGTCATAGCGGATCCTCGGATCAAGTATGCCGTAAAGCACATCGGCAATCAGGTTCATCATCACGATCAGCACCGCGAGCAGGAAGGTGATTGTCATGACCATGGGAATATCCGAGCCTTGCAGCGCGATAATCAAAAGCTGACCAAGGCCGTTCACCTTGAAGATCTGCTCGGTGATGATCGCACCGCCAAAGATGGATGGAATACCCAGTGCAATCACGGTCACAACAGGGATCATCGAGTTGCGCAGCACATGCTTGAGCACGACCACGCTTTCCGACATGCCTTTGGCGCGGGCTGTGCGGACATAATCCTGAGACAGGTTATCCAGCATCGACGCGCGCATATAGCGGCTGACCTGTGCTGTGGTCTGCAGCGCGAGCACCATCACGGGCATGATCATCTGCATGAGCTGGGTCTTGAATGTCTCCCACGAATTCACCACCAGCGTGGTGTCATAGATTGACGGCAGCCATTGCAGTTGGACCGAGAAGATCACGATCAGCAGAACGCCCGAAAAGAAGGGCGGCACCGAAAAGCCGATCATGCTGACGAATGTGCCGGCGTTGTCAAAGACGGAATATTGTTTGTAGGCACTGATGATCCCGATGGGCAGCGCGATCAGCACGCCCACAACATAGGACATCGCCACAACCCAGAGCGTCTGTGGCAGGCGCTGGGCGATAACATCAAAGACGGGGCTGCGTGACTGGAAGCTGATGATCCGCTGTGCGCCATCGGCGAAATTGGTGCCGAAGGCGTTGTCGATCCAGTATTGCGGCTCGACGATAAAGAACTGGTTCAGCCAAAGTGGGAAGCGGATATACCACGGCTCGCCCAGCCCCAGTGCCTCGCGCATTTGCTGGCGCACTTCGGGCGGGATCGACAGGGGCATGCTGGCCATCGGGTCGCCGGGGGCGAGTTCCAGCAGCATGAAAATCACAAAAGCAATGAAGATAAGCGTCGGGATCGACAGCAGCAATCTACGGATGGTGTAGGTCAGCATTTACGACGCCTCTGTACATGGCTTTGGAAGAAAGAAGGGCAGCGCAGCCCCGGATCGCGGTCCGGGGCTGCGTCAGTGCTTTACTCGCTGATGCGGTACCAGTCAGCAATGTTCCACAGCTCGCTATCCCATGTGTTCAGGATCACGCCGCCAAGTGTGACGGAATGTGC
>NZ_DASYOK010000083.1:0-6533 GCF_036007805.1 Yoonia sp. | reverse complement strand
AAGGTTTTCGGGCGGCAGTCCGTCCTGATCAACGGGAACGACGCTCAGCTGGCAACGCGATTGCGTCAGGATCGTGCGCAGTGCGGGATAGCAGGGGTCCTCAATTGCTGCACGCCTGCGGCTGTTCAACAAAACCTGCGCTGACAGCCAAAGCGCGTTTTGTGCGCCCATTGTTACGAGAATCTCATCAGGATTGGCGAGGATGCCGCGCCTTGGCAGGGTCTGGCGGGCGATGAAATCAACCAGTTGCGGATCATCGCCATCGAAATAATCCGATGTGAGCGCGCTAAAGTCCCGCATCCCCAGCGCCCGCAAGGCACAAAGTCGCCAGTTGGCGCTGTCAAACAGTGTTTTATCGGTCTGCCCGTAGATAAACTGATAACGGTAGTCGGCCCAGTCTGCGGGCTTGTCCATGCTCAGGCCGGGTGTGAAGCGCTGGCCAATGGTCCGCGTCCAATCCACGGTACCGATGTTTGCGCGTTGTGCCGGAAAGGCGGGTGGTTCGGGGGCATTGTCGGACACAAAATAACCGGATCGCCCGCGCGACGTCAGATAATCATCGGCGACCAGTTCGGTGTAAGCCAGCGTCACGGTGATCCGGCTGACACCCAAATGCGCTGCCATCTTGCGGGACGAGGGAAGGCGCTCACCCGGACGGATACGACCAGCCAGAATACCCTGCGCCACCATTTGCTGGATGCGCGCCTGCAAGGTACCTTCCGCGGAAGGATCAAGAAAGAAAGTTTCGACGGATAAAGACATGGTCTGGCCTTAGGTTGCAGCTCAGACTGGACTTATTTTGCACGGGCGGCAAGTGGTGCTGCTGAAAATCCTGTGGTCCGCGACGGAAACTCTGCGCCGGCACGTATCAGAAGTGCAATAAGCTGGAGAAGACCAATGAAGCTGCTGCAAGTCGGATTTTTGGTTGTGTTGGGCACGCTGTGCTTTGCAACCTACGCAACGTCCAAGACGCTTCAGGCGCCTCAGGTGGGGTGGGTGCAGGAACAGACTGTCCCTGCACCTGATATGTTTAGCCCAAGACGCGGGTAATGGCCGCATCAACCGCAGAGGTGATGTGGTCCAGATCGTCGGCTGTCGCAATCAGTGACGGAGCGAAGACAAGCGTGTTGTTATAGCCCGGCACGGACCGGTTGGTCGCACCGATAATCACGCCCTGTGCCATACAGTCGGCCACAATCGCGCCCACATGCTTTTCCGACACAGGTTCTTTGGTCGCGCGGTCCTGCACCAGTTCAGCGCCCGCAAAGAGCCCCATGCCGCGCACATCGCCGATCCATTTGTGCTTTTCCATCAGCGCCTGAAGGTTGCCTTTCAGGTGCTCGCCCATGACGGCAGAGTTGCCGCGCAGATCTTCTTCCTCGATGATCTTCATGTTCTCGATAGCCGCAGCCGGACCGCCGGTGCAGCCACCAAAGGTCGAGATATCGCGGAAATAGCCCAGCGGATCGGTGTCGTCTTTGAACATGTCAAACACGCGGTTGGTGGTTACACAGCAAGAGATCGCCGCATAGCCCGAGGCCACGCCTTTTGCCATGGTCACGATGTCGGGCTGCACGCCGAACTGCTGATAGCCGAACCATGTGCCCGTGCGGCCAATGCCGCAGACCACTTCGTCGATATGGAGCAGGATGTCGTATTTCTTGCAGATTTCCTGCACGCGCTCCCAATAGCCTTTGGGGGGGACAATGATCCCACCGCCCGCAGTGATCGGCTCAAGGCAAAGCGCACCGATGGTGTCGGCACCTTCTGCAAGGATGACGTCTTCGATGGCTTGTGCGGCCTTTGCGCCATATTCCTCGCCGACCGACCCATCTTGTGAGCGGTACTCAAGGCAGTGTGGCACGCGGACAAAGCCAGGTGCGAAAGGGCCGTATTGGGCGTTGCGTTCGTCCTGTCCGCCAGCGGACATCGTCGCCAAGGTCGAGCCGTGGTAATCGCGTTCGCGGTAGAGGATCTTCTGTTTCTTGCCGCCATAGTGCTTGTGGCTGATCTGGCGGACCATCTTGAAGGCTTTCTCGTTCGCCTCAGAGCCGGAGTTGGCATAATAGACCCGGTCCAGACCGGGCATTTTGTCGATCAGCATTTCGGCAAATTGCGCGCCGGGGATAGTGCCCAGCGAGCCGCCGAAGAAACACATCTTTGTCACGGCGTCCGCAATCGCTTTACCGATCCTTTCGCGCCCGTAGCCTACGTTCACAGTCCAGACGCCGCCGGACACGGCATCGACATGCTCTTTGCCCTTGATGTCCCACAGGCGCAGGCCTTTGCCCTCAACGATGATGCGCGGATCAATCGTTTCATACTGCTTGTGCTGGCTGAGGTGGTGCCACACATGCGCCCGGTCGGCCTCGATGACGGTTCCGGGATCGTTTGCGAAGTTCAGCGTATCCATATCCGATGCTCCAAAAGAATGCAGGTAGGGGCGGGACGAATCCACATTCGTCCCTGCCTCTCATAACCAGAGTGTGCCTATAGGCTGTGCAATCTCAATAGGGCCAGTTTGAGTGCTTAGTTAGGGCCAAAATAGAGATGTCGTCGGCATAATCCGAGGGTGGATTCTATCTAACATAATGAAACGCCAGCAAGAAATTGGCATATCCGTCGCAGTGTAAACAACATGCCTTTGAAAAAGAGCATGAATCCATCATTGACGTGAGCTTTTGAATTTCTTTCGCTGGACCCCGACTTGCCGCCTAATTGAGCAATTGATCGGGCGCGAGGCAAAACAGATGGCAGAGGGCCATCAAGGAACCAGCTGGGGGTGATGTGACTTGGAACACATGTTATTTCATGTTCAGCTAACTTAAGGTGGTCAACCACCAAACGTCCGGCCCAAAACCAAGGGTCGCAACACGGGAGACTGAAATGACAATGAAGAAAACACTTTTGGGCGCTGCCGCCGGTGTCGCACTGATGACAGGTGCCACGCAGGCCTTTGCCGCCGGGCACGGCGAAATCACTGTTGCCTATTTTCTCGAATGGCCGATGCCATTCCAGTACGCCAAGGTAAACGGGACATATGACGAGGAAATGGGCGTCAAGGTCAACTGGGTCAGCTTTGACACCGGAACCGCCATGTCCGCGGCTATGGCCTCTGGCGATGTCCAGATCGCTGTCAGCCAGGGTGTGCCGCCCTTCGTGATCGCGGCAAGCGCGGGCCAGGATCTGCAAGTGCTTGATGTTGCCGTCAGCTATGCCGACAATGATAACTGCGTTGTGGCCAGCATCCTTGAGATCGACAAGGATTCAGCGGGCGAACTGGAAGGCAAGAAGGTTGCCGTGCCACTGGGGACGGCCGCGCATTATGGCTTCCTCAGACAGATGGACCATTTCGGTGTGGACGTTGCCACCCTTGATGTTGTCGACATGGCACCGCCAGAGGGGGCCGCAGCATTGGCGCAAGGTTCCGTTGATATGATGTGCGGTTTCGGCGGTTCGCTCCGCACGGCAATGGAATACGGGAATGTTTTGCTGACCGGCGCCGAAAAGACGGAGCTGGGCATCCTTGTTTTTGACGTGACATCGGCGCCGGCTTCCTTTGTTGCGGAAAACTCTGATCTGGTGGCAAGTTTTCTGGCCGTGACAGCCAAGGCGAATGCGGACTGGAACGCTGGCATGATGGCCGACGAAATGCTCCCGGTGATCGCACAAGACAGCGGCATGGACGAACAGGCGGCGCGTGACTTTATGGCGACCTTCACCTTCCCGACGATCGAGGAACAGTTGAGCCAGAGTTGGCTGGGCGGCAATGCGGCGGGTTTCATGCAGGGTGTCGCACAGGTCTTTGTGGATGCCGGTTCGATCCCGAGCGCGCTGAGCAGCTATGAGGGTGCCGTGAACACAGGCCCGCTGCAAGCGGCAGCTGACATGTAATCATGTTTTGGGCCGGTGCGTGCGCGCACCGGCCCAATCATTTTCAGATCGGCGCGACAAAAGGGTTTGCCGCTTTGAAAATGATTGGGGGCAGAACATGTCAGGACTTCAAATAGACAAACTCTCCATGCGGTTCGACTTGCCGAACGGGTCATCGGTGCAGGCGCTCAAGGACGTCTCACTTGACCTTAAGGCGGGCGAATTGCTGTCGGTGCTGGGCCCTTCGGGCTGTGGAAAGACGACACTGTTGAACATCGTCGCGGGCTTTCTGGCCCCGACAGCGGGTACAATCACGCTCAATGGCCATAAGGTCAGTGGCCCCGCCGCCGAGCGCGGAATGGTGTTCCAGCAGGGCGCGCTTTTTGAATGGATGAGCGTACGCGAGAACGTGGGCTTTGGGCCGTCGATGAAGGGTATGCCCAAGGCGGAAAAGGCCAAGATTGTCGATCATTTGCTTGACGTTGTGGGTCTGCAGGATTTCAAGGAAAAGGCGGTCTATGAGCTTTCGGGCGGTATGCAGCAGCGTGTGGCCCTGGCGCGCTGCCTTGCCAATGAACCCGATGTGATCTTGATGGACGAACCGCTGGGCGCGCTTGATGCGCTGACCCGCGAAAAGATGCAGGGTCTGGTTCTGAAGCTGTGGAAAGAAACCGGCAAGACGATCATCCTGATCACACACTCGGTAGAAGAGGCGCTTTTGCTCGGCGAACGCCTGATTGTCATGGCGCCGCGTCCGGGCCGTATTCACACCGAATACCGTCT
Source organism: Yoonia sp. (assembly GCF_036007805.1). Taxonomy (GTDB): domain Bacteria; phylum Pseudomonadota; class Alphaproteobacteria; order Rhodobacterales; family Rhodobacteraceae; genus Yoonia. The sequence continues at coordinate 1,877 of NZ_DASYOK010000083.1, read as the reverse complement.
GCCCTTTGCCGAAATGGGCGTGGGCCAGGACCTGCGCGAGGTCAAGAAACATCCCAAGTTTGGCGAAACGCGTGAGGAAATCCTGGGCATGATCTGGGACATGGAAGAAGAAATCATGGGCCGGACGGAGGACGCATAATGGCATTGCTAGGAGACCTTTGGGGTGAATTCTGGGCAGTTCTGACAACGCTCTTTGCTGCGGCCCCCTATATCATCGGCTATATCCTGATCATCCTTTTGATGATGGTGATCTGGAACGGCGTGAAACGGTTGCTGACGCCGAAACATGACTACGGCTCGCTCAAGACCGTGACCTTTGGTGATGAAAGCGCAGTGACCTCAAACACCGTTGCTTCTGTTGTTTCGATCGTGCTGATCTTTATTTTGTGGGGCGCATTCACCGGCTCGAAACTCTTGCCGGGCTTCATGCACGCATCGGGCCCGTTTCAGGGGGAGGGATCGTTTGAATATACGATCACGACGCCCGCAGGAGACAGCGACACGGCCACAGTGAGCGTTGTGGTGCATCCAACAGGTGAAGATGTTGCAGCCCCTGAGGTCGACCTCGGTGATGGCATCGCCAAGAACGACTCGATTGCAATCCCTATCTATCGGAGCGCATTGCTGCGGGTGGACCTCAACGATGAAATGGGCCGCGATGAAGAGACATTCATCACCGCTGTGGATGGCCAAGCGATTGCGCCGGGCAGCAGTGTTTATGTCAACTTTGGCCGCGTGGCGATGTCGGACAAAGGGACGCTGAACATCATTCCCGCCACGGGCATGCAGATGGAACCCATCTGGCTACCATCGCCCGAAGCGGTCTGGAGCCGGCTGGGTGAAATCGCAACGGTCGGCTATCGAAACTCGACCTTGGCCGAGCATCTGGGATACTCGCTTTTCCGCGTGATCGTTGGTTTCATGTTGGGCGCGCTGGTTGGGATTCCTCTGGGTTATGCGATGGGTCTGTCCAACTGGTTCCGCGGCTGGTTTGACCCCATTGTCGAATTTATGCGCCCTGTCCCGCCGCTTGCGTTGATCCCGCTGGTAATCATCTGGGCCGGTATCGGCGAAGTGGGCAAGATCATCCTCCTCTTTCTTGCGGCGCTCTGGATCATGGCGATTGCGGCCCGTTCGGGTGTGTCGGGCGTGCGGATTTCCAAGGTCCATGCAGCCTATTCGCTGGGTGCATCAAAATGGCAAATCATGCGTTACGTGATCATACCGAACTCTTTGCCCGAAATCTTTACCGGTGCGCGCGTTGCCATGGGTGTCTGCTGGGGTACCGTTGTGGCGGCAGAACTGGTCGCGGCGGAAAAGGGGGCTGGCATGATGATCATGGTAGCCTCGAAATTCCAGAGCACCGACATCGTGCTGATGGGGATTATCCTGATCGGCGTAATCGGGTTCAGCATTGATATGTTGATGCGGCAGGCCGAAAAATGGCTGGTGCCGTGGAAGGGCAAGGGTTGATCCCGCCCGCTCATTGACAACCTAAAAGACAGAGGCGAGGGTGTGTCCCTCGCCCTTTTTGCAGTCATGCCATGGAATATTCTGACCTTCTCATACTTGCGCCCGCCTTATTGGGCTTTGTTATTTTGCTGTGGGCGCGGTTGCTACGTGCACCGTCACCGCCAATTGCGCCACAAGAGACGTTACCGCCCAATCCTATCCTCGTGGATGGGTCCAACGTGATGTATTGGGGGCCAGAGCCCTCTGTCAAAATCCTTGCACAAGTGCTGCGCAGCCTTGAACGCGCAGGCTATACGCCGATTGTGTTCTTCGATGCGAGCGTCGGCTATGTGCTTGACGATCATTATTATGACGAGGCGGCACTGGCCCCGCTTTTGGGTATCCCGCAGGAGCATATCTGCGTT
>NZ_DASYOK010000082.1:0-6466 GCF_036007805.1 Yoonia sp. | reverse complement strand
GGCTCGATGGATGCGCTGTTTTCTTCGCGCAATGTCGAGCATCTCTATCCGCATGAGATGCCGGTCGCCTTTGGTGAGTTTCACAAAGTGCTGGCCGAGGATGGCTTTGCGATCATCACTTGCCCGGATCTGAAATCCGTTGCGGCGCTTGTGTTCCGGGGTCTGGGCTGGTTTTTGAAGCTTGGCGCGTTGCGGGTTGCTGGAGGTGTTGACCTGAACTCAGCGCGGACAGCAGGGTCAATTGCGGCAATTCGCACATGACTTATCTGCAACATGTGAAAGCTATGAAGCGCTGGCTGCCAGCCGAGCCCGGGATTGCAAATCCTGAGCTCTCGCGTGAGCTGACCGAGAAGTTTCTCCAACCAAAACTGCCTGAGATTGAAGCTTTCTTGCTTGAAATGCGACGGCTGGTTGACGCAGATATTTCAAAGCGATCTCCTCAAAAATATGGCAAACCCTACCCGCTGAGCCAATGCCTCGAGATTTCGAAGGCGGTGCAGACGCTAATCGAGACATTGGATGCCAATAGGTTGTCCGGCCCCGTTTTGGCGGGATGTCTGGCCCTCCGTCGCTTTCTGGCTGCGGGCGGCGAGATGCGCCGCGTCTGGGGTGATCTGCGCGGATCATATTTTCAGAACGCCTTTCAGGTTGGTACGCTTTATATCGATGTCGCTAATGACACGGTTGTACCAACAAAGCCCAAAGTCGAGATCTTGCCCTTTGAACAGGCAGGCCTTTCCGCGCTCAAGGATTATAGCCATTTCGCAAAGATTGCCGAACGCTACTGGGAGGTTACGGCTTGGCCTAACCATGTTTTTCCAGAAATCGCGCCTTTTTTCCCCTTGCTGCTTGAAACGCAAGGCGGCGGATTTGAGCTTCGCGATGCGGGTGGCTACATGATGGGTCTGAACATCGGTCGAGTTTTTAAGCCTGCAGAAGCCTATTTGAGTAAGGCGGCGCTGCCAGAAGATGTGAGAGAACGCGCAGCGCGTGATCTGATATCTCTTGCTGAAAAATTGCCAAAATCATCTACTACGGGTCGTCGTGAGGCGCTCTCGGCTTTACAGCGTTATAGAAGCAAACGTCTGCATATGGATCCGGGTGCCCAGAAGCGATTGGTCGAACGGGGCCTTGCCGCTAACCAATCCTTCCAAACTACAGCTAAACATCGGAAGACGAACCCTGCCCCTATGGTAAAGCTCAATAAAACAACGATGAATGTCCTCTTCATCCATCAAAACTTCCCCGGTCAGTTCAAGCATCTGGCGCCTGCGCTGGCGGCGCGGGGCCACCGAGTGGTCGCGCTGACCATGCAGAAAGTGAAGGAAACCCGCTGGCAAGGCGTGGAGCTGGTGCCCTATGCCGTGACGCAAGGGTCGACGCCGGGTGCCCACCCTTGGGTGGTGGATTTCGAGACCAAGATCATCCGAGCCGAGGGTGCGTTTCGGGCCTGCCTAAAGCTCAAGGAGCATGGCTTTGAACCGGATGCGATCATCGCGCATCCCGGCTGGGGCGAAAGCCTGTTCCTGAAAGAGGTCTGGCCACAGGCCAAGCTGGGTGTTTTCTGCGAGTTCTTCTATCTAGCCGAAGGGGCCGATACCGACTTTGACCCGGAATTTCCGGTGGAGGATGTGGCGGGTAACAACTGCCGCCTCAGGCTCAAGAACCTTAACAACTACATGCATTTCGATGTCGCGGATGCGGCGATTGCACCGACCACCTGGCAGGCCAGCACCTTTCCCGAGCCTTTCCGCTCTAAGATCACGGTCGTCCATGATGGGATCGATACGGACGCCATCCAGCCCAACCCAAAGGTTCAGCTGAAGCTGCGCCGCAATGGCGCGGACCTGCCGCTGACGCTGTCGCGTAAGGATGAGGTGATCACCTTCGTCAACCGCAACTTGGAGCCCATGCGGGGCTGCCACATCTTCCTGCGGGCACTGCCCAAGCTGCTGAAGGAGCGCCCCAATGCGCAGGTCGTCATCGTCGGCGGTGATGGTGTGAGCTATGGCGCTAAGCCCACCGTCGAAAAGAACGGTGCGGCGTCCTGGAAAGATGTATTCATCGATGAGGTCCGCGGCCATATTTCGGATGAAGACTGGGCGCGGGTGCATTTCGTAGGGCAGGTGCCCTATGCCAATTTCGTCTCACTCCTGCAGCTTTCGACCGTCCATGTCTATTGGACCTATCCCTTTGTTCTGAGCTGGAGCTTGATCGAGGCGATGAGCGCGGGTGCAGCCATCGTGGCGAGCGACACCGCGCCTTTACGCGAAGTGATCGAGCATGACGAGAATGGTCTGTTGGTCGATTTCTTTTCGGTTGATAGCCTTGTTCAATCGGTTTGCTCTCTGTTAGACGATCCCGAGCAACGCGCGCGCCTTGGCGCGGCAGCCCGCGCCACAGCCATCGCCAGATATGATCTTAAAACAGTGTGCTTGCCCAAGCAGTTATCTTGGGTTGAGGCGCTAAGAAGAAACCCGTAAATAAGAGGACAAGAATATGACAAAACGTAAAACGCGAACGAAGCCAACTAAAGATAATGAAATCACCGAAATCGTCAGCGATTCTATCGAAGATGTGATTACAGCCAGTGCGGCCCAAGCCGAGGCACCGAAAACCCCGAAGATTGTGATCGATGGTGTTGAATATGATGCCTCAACTTTGAGCGATGCGGCGAAGGGCGCGATTGCCAGCCTGCAATTTGCTGAAGCCAAGCTGATGGCGCTGCAAAATGAACTTGCTGTTTGCCAGACTGCTCGCTTTGCTTACATCAAGAGTTTAAAGGCCGAGTTGGAAGGTAAAGCCGAGTGATGGCTGATGCTCCGCAAATCCTGCGCCTGGATGGAGAGGACTACGACCTTTTCAATGCCTCCGATGAGGCCAAGGCGCTCGTGGTGCGGTTGCAGCAGCTCGACCGCCTTTTCGAAGAAAAGAATAACCTCATGGCTCTGCTGACCCGGGCGAAGAATGCCTATATTGCGGACCTGAAGACCGAAATAATCAAGAGCAAAACAGGCGTTGATCTATCATCGCTGTTTGACGAGGAGTAAGACCCATGCCAAAATTCAATGTCGATGGCATCGAATACAATACCGAAGACCTTAGCGATAACGGCAAGGCCCAGCTGGCCAGCCTGCAGTTTTTGGAATTTCAGATGCGCAAGATCAAGGATGAGATCGCCGTCTACAACACCGCCAAGGCCAGCTATATTGCCGGGCTGAAGGCCGAGTTGGAAAAGTCGGAAGCAGTCATCGCGGCTGAAGCCCCTGCGACTGAATGATGCTCTTTGCTTAGCGCCAAACACAGCCAAAATAAATTGGATGCTGCTCCAGCAAGGGCGCGTCTTTTAACGAACTGAGCTTAGTGTTGGCCTATAATCAGTGCGTAACGGCTTCCGATACAACGCTGCCAAGGTCATCGGGTCATTGAGGTTTCTTCAGAAATGGCTGAAACTAAGAATTCGGATGTTTGTGCATAAAGGAATGATCTATTCTTTGCGTGAAATTTTGCTTGCAGCCGATTAAGGAGGGAGGCCATTTTGTCAAATGGACCGTTAAATACAGCGCTGACTAGCGCTCCGAAGAAACAGGCTTCTAGGGACGTGACCAAAAGCCGTGCCTGCTGCTCAGAAAACGAGCTGATTGATATTACTGGTATTCGTCAAGGTGCCTTTGACGCCACGGTTGCAAATGCCACGGACGGTTCGCGTATTCTTTATCATCTCGGCGAATACTGTGCTGGTCCACATAAAAAAGATGCGCGGACAGCATATGAGGATGGTAGAGTGGTATTAGCTATACGCAAGCGCAGCAAATGGCAATTTGAGTACTTAGCGATCCCAGTGTCACGCAAGTGACGATGATTAAGAAGAGTTAGCAATAAAAGGGAATGTTCAAAAGTGTCCCAGCATGAATATCCTGCTAGCGGTGAAAGCGTCGGTTTAGGGGAGGAGCGCTCCTTTGCCGTGCAGATGTTTACCGCGCGCTATGATCTGATCGAAGATCGAATCTGCTTAAACGCTGTGGATGCCACGGGCGCCAAGCAGGTCATCTATCTGACGCGTCGGCTAATGGATCAGCTCATCCCTGTGTTCATCAAACACCTCGAGGAAAAAACGCCAAAGGGTGTCCCTACAGACGTGGTTCAATCCATGACCCAGGAGCGAGTGAGGCAGGTGCGGAAGGCTGAGACGCCCGCGAGGCCTGTGAATACCGATCTGGAAACCCCACGCTGGCTTTGCACGACGATGCAGATGCGAAAACAGCCTGCGGGGCTTTTGATGATGTTAACAGGGGATGCCGCCTGCAACGCGCAGATCCCACTGACTGATCAGCAATTACGAGCGGTGCTGGATATTTTCCGCAACGCCTATGCCAAGGCGGGCTGGGACCTATACCTGTTCCCAGAATGGTTGGCTCCGGCGAAAGCCGAGGTAGGGCTTGGGGTACAGGTCAGGCTGAATTGAGCAGCGCAGTATGTGATCATGCGATGTTGGCAAACCGCGCTGTTCGCTATGCAATTGCTCGCGCGCAATACCCCTCGGGAAGGCCGTGCAGCGCAAGCAGTCGATGGAGTTCGTGATTGGGCAGACCGTGTGATGGAGAAAATACTCCGCCATTCGTGTTGAAGTGCTTAAGGCAGCGTGTACCAGGTTGTTCGCCCGCCACCTTGCCGAAGCAGATAGCCCTTGTCGACGAGTTGACGCAGCTGCTGTTTAAGCGTGTTTCGGCTGGCGCCCGTGAGCTTGATGATGTCGCCCATGCTCACACGGCCATGCTCACGGGCGTGATCAAGAATTCGCAGCGACAGTTCGGGCAGGCTCGGCAGTACGAATTTCTCACGCTCAACCTTGGTGGCCAGCCGCTTCATTTGCTGTTGCAAGGCGCGCAGGAAGAAGATCAGCCATGGTTGCCAGTTCGGCGCCCCGCTGCGGATCGAGCCCTGGGTTTGCCTGAGCGCAAGGTAATAGCCCTCCTTGCTCTGCTCGATCACACTTTCGAGCGAGCTGTACGGGACATAGGCATATCCAGCCTGCAACAGCAGCAGAGTGGTCAGGACCCGGCTGAGTCGCCCGTTGCCGTCCTGGAAAGGATGGATTTCTAGAAACGCGACGGTGAATACCGCGATCACGAGCAGTGGATGCAGCCGTCGTTGTTCTTGCTCAGACGTCAGCCAGCCGACTAGTTCGGTCATCAGCCGGGGGGTGTCAAAGGGTGTCGCGGTTTCGAAGACGATGCCGATTTGTTTGCCGTCCTCATCGAAGGCGGCAACGCTGTTCGAGGATGTCTTATAGATGCCGCGATGCCATGCATCCTTCCCGCTGTAGACGAGCAGGTCGCGGTGCAACTGCTTGATGTGGTTTTCGGTGATCTTGATGTCTTCCCAAGCACGGAAGATGAGGTCCATTGCCTCGGCGTAGCCGGCCACCTCCTGCTCGTCGCGTGTGGCGAAGGATTTAATTTCCAGATTGGCCAGCAGTCGCTCGACGTCCCGATCCGAGAGCTTACTTCCCTCGATGCGTGTTGACGACCCGATGCTTTCGATAGTGGCGACGCGCCGCAACGCCGAAAGCCGCTCGGGCGCCAGCGTTCCTAAAGCGCGCCACGCGCCCTTGAATTCGTCGATCTCGGCAATGAGCGCCAGGATTTCCGGCGTGATCAGGATCGTGTCGGTATTGATCGGGTTCTGTGTCATACCCGAATATACACCTAATTACGCCCATTTAGCAATGCCATTTTGGCGCCCATTTACACCCAAAACTGAGAGGCACAACGCGCCCGGCGCCACCACTATGCATATGCTGGTCGGGTGGTGTCAGCAGCTCACGGCTTGTTATTAAAAGTTAGGCCACCAACCTTTAATAGCGCGGCAGGTTAATTAAAGGCACGGTGGTATCGGCCCTGGGTCACAGATCATTCTCGCGGCCGAAATCTTCAGAGCGGTCGAGCTCGATACCTGCCAGCGGTGCAGATGCAAGAAGCACCTTGAAGTTTTTGGCGGGCGAGGATGTGATGTGTTTGCGCAAGACTGAGCGGGTGGCCGCGTGCCGCGATGGGTCGCGCAGTGCGCCCGCGATCTCACGTACCAAGTCAGCATCTTCTTCGCGCACCTTGACCTCCACCCGTACGAAGCCGCGTGCCGCTTGGCGCTTGCGCGATTGTGTCGTGTTGGATTGGCTCGTCATCATGACGCCCTCCGTTTTAACCGTTTTCAACGAAAACTGCACGGTGGCGAAGGTGCGTATTCCGGGGTCATCCGGCCAGTGATTCCGAAAGTATCCGGCCACCCATTCCGATTTTATCCGGCCAGTGATTCCGGAGCATCTGGCCACCCTGTGATGTGATGCTGCGAGGCAATCTGTAACTGGCTACCGTCTGGCTTTTTAGCTTTGAGGGAAGCCCGATGAAGAGATTGCCGATGCGGAAGATACGAGATGTTTTGCGGCTGTCAGCTGATGGTCTTTCGA
>NZ_DASYOK010000081.1:0-7093 GCF_036007805.1 Yoonia sp. | reverse complement strand
GCGCCATTCGGTGCCTGCCCGTCCTGTGACGGTCTGGGGGTCGAGCTCTTTTTCGACGAACAGCTTGTTGTGCCCGATGTGACCCTGAAAATTGCTGATGGCGCTCTGGCCCCGTGGCGCAAGGGCAAGAGCCCGTATTTCCTGCAAACCATCGAGTCGATTGCCAAGCATTACGGCTTTAATAAAAACGCCCGCTGGAAAGATCTCGACCCGAAGATACAGCAGGTTTTCCTGTACGGCTCCGGCAAGGAAGAGATCAAGTTCCGCTACGATGAAGGTGGTCGCGTCTATCAGGTTGAACGCGCGTTCGAGGGCGTGATCCCGAATATGGAACGCCGCTATCGCGAAACGGATAGCAACTGGATTCGCGAAGAATTCGAGAATTTCCAGAACAACCGCAATTGTGGGACCTGCGGCGGCTACCGTCTGCGCGAAGAGGCCTTGGCGGTCAAGATTGGCGGCTTGCACGTGGGGCAGGTCGTGAAGATGTCGATCAAAGAGGCCTATGACTGGTGTCAGGATGTGCCGTCGTCACTGAGTAAGCAGAAGAACGAAATCGCGGCGGCGATCCTGAAGGAAATCCGCGAGCGTTTGGGGTTCCTGAACAACGTCGGTCTGGAATATCTGACCCTTTCGCGTAATTCCGGCACGCTGTCGGGGGGCGAAAGCCAACGCATCAGGCTGGCCAGCCAGATCGGTTCGGGCCTGCAGGGCGTGCTTTACGTGCTGGACGAGCCGTCGATCGGCCTGCACCAGCGTGACAATGACCGTTTGCTGACGACGTTGAAGAACCTGCGGGATCAGGGCAATACCGTGATCGTTGTGGAACATGACGAAGAGGCGATCCGCGAGGCGGATTATGTCTTTGATATCGGACCCGGCGCGGGTGTGCATGGCGGTCAGGTGGTGGCCCAAGGGACGCCAGCGGAAATTATGGCGAATGAAAATTCGGTCACTGGCCAATACCTGATTGGTGCACGTAGGATCGAGGTGCCGGCCAAGCGCCGCAAGGGCAAGGGCAAGAAACTGACCGTGGTCAAGGCCACCGGCAACAACCTGCAAAACGTGACCGTTGATTTCCCGCTGCAGCAGTTTGTTTGCGTCACAGGTGTCTCGGGCGGGGGGAAGTCGACCCTGACAATCGAGACGCTGTTCAAGAATGCGTCGATGAAGTTGAACGGTGCGCGCCAGACCCCGGGCCCCTGCGAGACGATCAAAGGGTTCGAGCATCTGGACAAGGTGATCGACATTGACCAGCGCCCCATCGGGCGCACACCACGCTCGAACCCTGCCACCTATACGGGGGCCTTTACCCCGATCCGCGAATGGTTCGCCGGTATGCCCGAAGCGAAGGCGCGCGGCTATAAGCCCGGGCGCTTCAGTTTCAACGTCAAAGGCGGGCGTTGCGAGGCCTGTCAGGGTGACGGTGTCATCAAGATCGAGATGCATTTCTTGCCCGACGTCTATGTGACCTGCGAGACCTGCAAGGGTGCGCGCTATAACCGCGAGACGCTGGAGATCAAGTTCAAGGGCATGTCGATTGCCGATGTGCTGGACATGACCGTCGAGGATGCGCAGACCTTCTTTACCGCCGTGCCGTCGATCCGTGAAAAGATGGATGCGCTGATGCGTGTGGGGCTGGGGTACATCAAGGTGGGCCAGCAAGCGACGACGCTGTCAGGCGGAGAAGCGCAGCGTGTGAAGCTGTCCAAGGAACTAGCGCGGCGGTCGACGGGGCGCACGCTCTATATTCTCGACGAACCGACGACCGGTCTGCATTTCGAAGACGTGCGCAAGCTGTTGGAAGTGCTGCATGAACTGGTCGATCAGGGCAATTCGGTGATTGTGATCGAACACAACCTCGATGTGGTGAAAACGGCTGACCATATCATCGACATCGGCCCCGAGGGGGGTGATGGCGGCGGTCAGGTGGTTGCCACGGGAACGCCTGAGGAAGTGGCAGAGGTGCCTGAAAGTCATACGGGCCGATATCTCAAGGAGATGCTGGCGGCGCGCAAGGTCGCGGCGGAATAGGACCCCAAAATTCTTGAATTTTGGGGATGCCTTCGGCGAAAGTTTGATTGGACGAAGAAAGTCAGGTGCGGTGCCGCTTTTCAAAGCGCGGCAGCATGGCAGAAAAGTCTTTGCCGCTTCCGCCTTCGTTTTCAACAAACTGCGCATAGAGATCGCGCGCGGCCTGTCCCATGGGCGTGTCAGCGTCGGCGGCCTCTGCCGCCATCTGGCTCAGGTTCAGGTCTTTGAGCATCAGTTCGGCAGCAAAGCCCGGTTTGTATCCGTTATCGGAGGGGCTCTGCGGGCCAATCCCCGGGGCGGGACAATAGGCGTTCACGCTCCATGATGCACCGGAAGATGTGCTGACCACATCGAACATTGCCTGCCGGTCCAGCCCCAGTTTGTCGGCCAGCGCGAATGCTTCGCAGGTGGCGATCATCGTGACGCCAAGGATCATGTTGTTACAGATCTTGGCTGCTTGGCCGTTACCTGACGGCCCGCAATGCACAGCCTTCTGCCCCATGATCGCAAAGAGCGGTTCGACAGTGGCGAAGGCTGCGGCAGGACCGCCCGCCATGAAGGTGAGCGTGCCGTTGGTGGCCCCGCCGATGCCGCCCGATACGGGCGCATCGATGGCGGACAGGCCTGCGGCCTCGGCCTCTGCGGCCACGGCGCGCGCGCTTTCAACATCAACGGTCGAGCAGTCAAGGTGGATAGCCCCTGCCTTCATCGCGGGGTGAATTTCGGCTGCAACCGCGCGCAGGATTTCGCCGTTGGGCAGCATGGTGATGACGACATCAGCGTCATTTGCAGCATCTGCAGCGCTTTGCGCAAGTGTCAGGCCGGCGGGGGCAGCGATCGTATCAAAGCCCACGACCTCATGCGATTTGGCGAGGTTTGCAGCCATGGGCGCGCCCATGTTGCCCAGTCCGATGAAACCGATTTTCATGTTGTTTCCTTCCATTGCAAGGCGTTTGGCCCGAGGTCTTGGGTCATTGCGGCGACGTCTTCGTCTTTGACAGCCTCCCAACTAGCGTGCTGCCATTTCGGGCTGCGGTCACGGTCGATGATGGCCGCGCGGATGCCTTCGATAAAATCGCCCTGTGCGACACAGCGATAGGTGTAGCGGAATTCGCGCTCCAAAGCCTCTTCGATGCCGGGGCTGCGGCGGGCGGCCTGTATGATCCTGACCGCGACGGCCATGCCCAGCGGGGCGTTCCGGTCCATCAGCTTGCGCGCATGGGTGATGGCGGGTCCGTCAGGCGTTGCCGCCATGGCGCGGTAGATGTCCGCCAGCGTAGCACCATTAAAGCAGCTATTGATTTCGGCTTGCCATGCGGCCAGTCGCGCGGGCGGCGGGGGTCCGGATGTGGCTTCGATCAAGGACGCGTCGCCCGTGCTGATCAGGGTCTCTTTCAACTCCGCCCAACCGTCTTGCAGGACAAAATGGTCGGCGAAACCGGCGTAGAGCGCATCGCCCGTGTCCATGCGGTCGCCGCTGAGCCCGAGGAATTCGCCGCAATGCCCGGGTGCTTGTGCGAGGAGGAGCGAGCCGCCCACATCGGGCACAAGACCGATGCTGCACTCGGGCATGGCGATCTGGCTGTTTTCGCAGACGATACGGTGGGACGCATGACAGCCGACACCAACCCCGCCGCCCATGGTAAAGCCGTGCAGGAAGCTGACGACGGGCTTGGGGTAGCGCCGGATCTTGGCATTGAGGCGATATTCGTCACGCCAGAAACGGCGGCCATAGTCGAGATCGCCTTTTTGGCCAGAGGCATACATTTCCGCAATATCGCCGCCGGAACAAAAGGCGCGTTCGCCTGCGCCGTCGATGAGGATCAGGGCGACCTCGGGATCGGACCGCCATGCGTCCAAGGCTGCCTCGATTGCCAGACACATATCCCATGTCAGCGCATTCAGTGCTTTGGGGCGGTTCAGCGTGATGAGGCCTGCTTTGCCGGATTTGCGGATGATGATGTCGGTCACTTGGGTGGGCCTTTGTGAGGTCCCGGATCGGGGTCCGGGACGGCGTTAGCTATTGGATCATATGGCGCGCTGTAATCAGGCGCATGATTTCGTTGGTGCCTTCCAAAATCTGATGCACGCGCAGATCACGTACGATCTTTTCGATGCCGTAGTCGGCCAGATAGCCGTAGCCACCGTGCAATTGCAGGCACTGGTCGGCGACCGTGCTGCCGGTTTCGGTACAGAGTTTCTTGGCCATGGCGCAGAATTTCGTCGCATCCGGTGCACCTGTGTCAAGCTTCCATGCCGCTTGGCGCAGGAAAGTGCGGGCCGATTGCAGGGCGATTTCCATATCGGCAAGCCGGAATTGCAGGCCCTGAAACTGGTCGATGGATTGCCCGAAAGCGCGGCGCTCGGCCATATAGGCTACGGTTTGATCAAGGGCGGATTGCGCGGCACCGATCGAACAGGCCGCGATGTTCAGACGCCCGCCATCAAGGCCTGCCATGGCGTATTTGAAGCCTTGGCCTTCTTCGCCCAGCAGGTTCTCGGCAGGGGCAGGGCAGTCGTCCATTTGCACCTGCCGTGTGGGTTGTGACCGCCAGCCCATTTTATCCTCAAGCCCGCCGAATGACAGACCCGCCGCACCATCCTCGACCACAATGGCGCTGATCCCCTTGGGGCCGTCATCGCTTGTGCGGGCCATCACGATATAGGCGTCGGAATAGCCGCCACCTGAGATGAACGCTTTGGTGCCGGTCAGAAGATAGCCGGAATTGTCGCGTGCTGCCCTGGTCTTGAGTGCCGCCGCGTCCGAGCCTGACCCGGGTTCGGTCAGGCAGTAGGACAGGACTGTTTCCATGCTAAGCGCCTTTGGCAGCATGCGGTCCTTGAGCGCGTCAGTGCCATAGGCGTCAATCATCCGCGCGCACATGTTATGGATCGACAGGAAGGCCGCGACAGAGACGCAGGACTGCGACAGCGCTTCAAACACCAATGTTGCATCAAGCCGCGACAGGCCGGTGCCGCCGCGCTCTTCGGACACATAGAGCCCGCCGAAACCGAGTTCCGCAAGCTTGGGCCAGAGTGCTTTGGGGATGGTGCCTTCGGCCTCCCATGTGCGGGCATGGGGTGCGATATGTTCGGCACCGAAATCGCGGGCCATGTCGAAAATGGCAGATTGTTCTTCGGTCAGAGCGAAATCCATCTTTGCCTCCCGTCAAGGAATTGAACGCTTGTTCATATCTTGCGCGGAACAGATGTGGTTGGCAAGTCCTAGGTGAGGCGGACGGCTTGTAGGCGTGCAGATAATGACGTCATCCGATTGCGCCGGTTACCAAGCCGAAAAGCCTTCACTGAAGAACCCGAACGTCGCAACCGCCATCCCGTTCAAGCTGCTCGGGGGCACCGCCACATGCCAAAGTCTTCACCATGTTGACAGCTTCGAGAGCCCGGACCCTGTTGCCAGTCCGCGTTTGAGAAAGATCAAAACCCGTTGATGCCGGGTGAAGTACGTCCTTTCGCAGGATACACCTATCAAAGAGGAGTACGGATATGGTTGAGAAATCCCACACCAGCGGCTTTTGGCCATCACTCTACGATCCATTTCGCCAACTGGGTGAACGCGTCTCGGAATGGCTGGCGCCAGCGTCTGAAGCTTCGGGAGATGATGATGCGTACCGCATCGCTGTCGAGCTGCCCGGCGTGGAAGAAAAGGACATCAACCTCAGCGTCGAAGACGGTGTCGTTTTACTGAAGGGCGAAAAGCGTACCGAGCGCGAAGACAAGGGGGATACATGGTACTTTTCGGAGCGGCACTATGGCGCTTTCAGTCGTTCGTTTCGTTTGCCCCCGGACGCCCGCGGCGAAGATGTGGATGCCCAACTCAAGGACGGTGTGTTGACCATCACCATTCCGAAGACGGCCCCGAAGCAACGGGAAGCCGCGAAGGTCGAGATCCGCAAGGGCTAATGCCTGAAGGAACCGCCGGAACGGCACATGAAAGGGCAATCGGCCTGACCAAGTGCTGCGTTGTTTCGCGACACCGAAAGCGGGCAGCTTCTGTCTAAGCGCGTAACTCCTGCACCTGGCGCTGGCCGGGTAAAGCAGCCAGCAGCGACGAAAAAGGCCCACCGTTTCCGGTGGGCCTTTGATGTTTTACTCCATCAGCGGGATCGAGAACTCGCCGCCTTCTTTGATGCCCGAGGGCCAGCGCGATGTGATTGTCTTGGTCCGTGTGTAGAACTTGAACGCGTCCGGTCCGTGCTGGTTCAGATCGCCGAACATGGATTTCTTCCAGCCGCCAAAGGTGTGGTAGGCCAGCGGCACAGGGATCGGCACGTTCACGCCGACCATGCCGATGTTGATGCGGTTGGCGAAATCGCGGGCGGTGTCACCGTCGCGGGTGAAGATCGCGGTACCGTTGCCATATTCGTGGTCCATGGCAAGGCCGATGGCCTCTTCATAGGTTTGTGCGCGGATGGTGGACAGGACGGGGCCGAAGATTTCGGTCTTGTAGATGTCCATGTCCTTGGTGACGTTGTCAAAGAGGTGCGGGCCGACAAAGAAGCCGTCTTCATAGCCCTGCAGTTTGAAGTTACGACCATCAACGACCAGTTTTGCACCTTGGTCGATGCCGGTTTGCACCAGACGTTCGATGTTGGCCTTGGCGGCAGCAGTGACAACGGGGCCATAGTCCACGTCATTGCCTGCGGTATAGGGGCCGACCTTCAGCGCCTCGACTTTGGGGACAAGTTTTTCGAGCAGGCGGTCTGCTGTTTCATCACCCACGGCCACGGCGACGGAAATCGCCATGCAACGTTCGCCAGCCGCACCATAGCCTGCACCGACCAGCGCATCGGCGGCTTGGTCCATGTCGGCGTCGGGCATGATGATCATGTGGTTCTTGGCACCACCAAAGCACTGCACGCGTTTGCCCTGTGCACAGCCCGTGCCATAGATATATTCGGCAATCGGGGTCGAGCCGACAAAGCCGACCGACTGGATCGTGTCGTCATAAAGGATCGCATCGACTGCTTCCTTGTCGCCGTTGACGACCTGCAGGATACCTTTGGGCAGACCCGCTTCTTCCATCAGTTCGGCCAGCATC
>NZ_DASYOK010000080.1:0-7265 GCF_036007805.1 Yoonia sp. | reverse complement strand
CGAGGTCCCCTCGCGCATCACCTTGGCGGCCCTGCGCGGTGTGGCGCTTTCGCCTGCGCGCTTGCCCGTTGCAATGGTCTGTCTGGGGGCCAGCGTCTTTGCAGGTATGGCCAATTTCCAGACCGTTTTCGCCGATGCGCGCGGGCTTGATTACGCGCAATTCTTCCTGACCTACACCACAACGGTGGTTGTGGGGCGGATGATCCTTGCGCGCTATAAGGGGGGCGAGAACACGTATCGCACCATCGCGGTGCTGCAATATATCATGGGCGCCAGCGTGGTGCTGTTCATCTTCAGCGGGGCCAGCCTGCCCGCCTATCTGCTTGTCGCCTTCCTTTTCGGGCTCGGCTACGGCATGTCCTATCCACTGCTGGTCAGCATGGCCGTACAGGATGCCGATGATGGTCTTGGCGCGCAAACGCTGCAGCTTTTTGCGCTGACCTACTTTATCGGGATTTTCGGCTTTCCCCTGATCGCAGGCTGGATGATCGTCGAGGTTGGCACAACAGCGCTGCTGATCCTCACGGCCCTGCTCGCGATGATCGAAGCTACGCTGGCGCTGCGTCGTGCGCAAAGAAAAAACCGCCCGCACCAATCAGGCGCGGACGGTTCTGTGGCTTGACCCGCAGGTCAGGGCTAGCCCTGATTTAACCGACCAGTTCGAGACCGGAGAAGAAGAATGCGATCTCTTCCGCCGCTGTCTCAGGCGCGTCGGACCCGTGGACCGAATTTTCGCCGATGGACAGGGCGAATTCCTTGCGTATCGTGCCGGGTGCTGCGTCTGCGGGGTTGGTCGCACCCATAACTTCGCGGTTTTTCGCAATCGCGTCTTCGCCTTCCAGAACCTGCACAACAATCGGCTCGGAGATCATGAATTCGCACAGCTCGCCAAAGAACGGACGCTCGGAGTGCACACCGTAGAACTGCTGCGCCTGTGCCAGTGTCAACTGGATGCGCTTGGATGCGACAACGCGCAGGCCTGCTTCTTCGAATTTCGCGGTGATTGCACCTGTCAGGTTACGCTTGGTGGCGTCAGGTTTGATGATGGAAAAAGTACGCTGGATAGCCATGTGAGCCTCTTGATGATTTACGAGGCGGATGCCTCGGTGAAATGATGGCTGCGCCCTACCATGCGCGTCTGGCCATGAAAAGGCGTGAATTGCGCGCTGCTAGGCAGGGCGCGGTTTGCGGCTTGGCAAAAACTCCAGCACACCTGCGACCAATACCAAGCTGCCCCCTATCCATTCGCCGGGCGACAACACCTCACCCGCGATCACCGAAGCCGACACAACACTGATCAGCACCTCGGAGATCATCAAAATTCCCACGCGCGCCGGTTCCAGCTTCGTCGTGGCCCAGAGCAGGCCCACAATCGACAGCGCCCACCATAGGATGGCACAAAACACGACCCAAAAGGCAACGGCGCCCGGTTGCGGCAGTGCCGCGATATCCGGCAAAGGGGCCACAAGCGGCGCCAGAATCAGCCCGCCTCCCAAGGCCCCCACGGCAAACAGAAACGTGCTTTCCGCGGGTCGCGCCGTCGCCTTTACCTTGATCCCGATCGAGGCCACAGCCCAGCAAACCCCGCTTGTCAGGCCAAGCCATTCGCCAAGCCCGCGGGGCACAGGCAGCTCACCATCCCCGCCCAGCATCACAACAAGCCCCACGATGCCCGCCAGCAGTGCGGCAATGCGCGGCCCCGTGATCGGCCAGCCCATCACATACCGCCCAATGAGCGTGCTCCAGATCGGGGTGAGGTAGAACAGGATCACAATAATCGCCACGCGCCCGTAAAGCAGGCCCAGCGAATAAAGCATCAGCGAACAGCCGCCCAGGACCAGCGAGGCAACAGCCATGGGGTGCGACCTGAGGAGCCGATGGCGCCCGCGCCACCCCCAAGGGGCCAGCACCGTGACAGCCACAACCATGATCGCCACAGTGCCCCAAGGCCCCGTCAGCCCCAGCGCATCAATCTGGCGCAAGGGCAGCCAGTACAAACCCCAAAGCATGCCGAAACCCACGATGGTTAGACTGGCCAGAAAGATGGTGCGCGGTGTATCCATACCCACCGCTTAGCAACGTGCCTCTCGTGGTACCAGCCACAACAATCGCAGGGCTGCAGAAAACGGGTGATTGACCCCGCCCAGACGATCAATCATAGCGCGCATATGCTCAAGATTTCAGATATCACTTATTCCGTCGAAGGCCGCACACTGGTCGAACACGCAACCGTCACCATCCCTGCCGGCCATAAGGTCGGGCTTGTGGGGCGCAATGGCTCGGGCAAGACCACGCTGTTTCGGGTGATCCGCGGCGAAATGGTGCTTGATACAGGCAGTGTCAGCATCCCCAAAGGCTGGAAGATCGGCGGCGTCAGCCAAGAGGTGCCCGGCAACGAGGTGTCTTTGATCAACACCGTCTTGCGCGCCGATACCGAACGCGAGGCGCTTTTGGCCGAGGCCGAGATCGCCACAGACCCTGCCCGCATCGCCGAGGTGCAGACACGTCTGGCCGATATCGAGGCATGGTCCGCCGAGGCGCGCGCCGCCACCATCCTGCGAGGCCTTGGCTTTACCCATGAAGAACAACAGATGCCCTGTTCGGCTTTTTCGGGCGGCTGGCGGATGCGCGTGGCCCTTGCCGCAGTGCTGTTCTCCGAACCCGATCTGTTGCTGCTCGACGAGCCGACAAACTATCTCGACCTTGAAGGCGCGCTCTGGCTTGAGGCCTATCTTGTCAAATACCCCCACACCGTGCTGATCGTCAGCCACGACCGCGAGTTGCTAAACCGCTCGGTCGGCGGCATCCTGCACCTCGAAGACAAGGGCCTGATCTACTACACCGGCCCCTATGACACCTTCGCGCGCCAACGCGCCGCCAACCGCGCGGTGCAAGCAGCGGCGGCCAAGAAACAGGACGCGCAACGCGCGCATTTGCAGGCCTTTGTCGACCGCTTCAAAGCGAAAGCCTCAAAAGCCAAGCAGGCACAATCGCGCGTGAAGATGCTCGAAAAGATGGAAACGATCCGCGCGCCCGAAGATGCGGCACGCACGGTCTTTACCTTCCCTGAGCCGGAAGAACTCTCGCCGCCGATCATCGCGACCGAAGGGGCCGCCGTAGGCTATGGCAACACCATCGTGCTGCACGATCTGAACCTGCGGATCGACCAAGACGACCGGATCGCCCTTCTGGGGCGCAACGGTGAAGGCAAATCGACCCTATCGAAGATGCTCTCGGACCGTCTGCCGCTTGCGCGTGGCAAGATGGTGACCTCGAACAAATTGCGGATCGGCTTTTTCGCCCAGCATCAGGTCGATGAGCTGCGGATCGAGGAAACCCCGCTTGACCACCTGTTCCGCGAACGCCCCAATGAAGGCCAGGCCAAATTGCGCGCCCGACTAGCCGGTTTCGGCCTTGGTGCGGATCAGGCCGATACCGCAGTGGGCCGTCTGTCCGGTGGGCAAAAGGCACGTCTGTCGCTCTTGCTGGCCACCCTGCCCGCGCCACACCTTCTGATCCTGGACGAGCCCACCAACCACCTTGATATCGAAAGCCGCGAAGCGCTGGTCGAGGCTCTGACCGCCTATTCCGGTGCGGTGATCCTTGTCAGCCACGACATGCACCTTTTGTCCATGGTGGCCGACCGTCTGTGGCTTGTGAAAGACGGTCATGTCACATCTTACGACGACGACCTGAACGCCTATCGCAAAATGCTGCTGACGCCGGAAAAGCCCCGCGAAAAGGAAAAACCCGCCCCCGTCAAAGCGCCAAAACCGTCGCGCGAAGCGATTGCCGCGTTGCGCAAAGAGGTGCGCAACAACGAGGAACGGGTCAAGAAAATCAACGACATGCGTGACAAGCTCGCCAAAAAACTGGCCGATCCCGTCCTCTACGAGGATGGCAAGGCGGGTGAGCTTGCCACATGGAACAAGAAATACGCCGAAGTGATGGACGGTCTGGACCGCGCCGAGGCCATGTGGATGGCATCGCTCGAGAAACTCGAAAAAGCCGAAAAAAGCTGATCCCGGACTTTCTGCGTCCCCTCAAACTTCCGCCGGAGGCAATCCTGCCCTTGCCACCGCGCGGCCACATCTGGCAGACAGAATACCATGACCGAAATACCAGCCCTCATCGCAGCCTTCACAACGCTGTTCATCATCATCGACCCCCCCGGTCTTGCGCCAGTGTTCATTGCCCTGACCCAAGGCATGACCGCGCAGCAACGCCGCGCCATCGCCCTGCGCGCCTTTCTGGTCGCGGCAGGGCTGATGATGGTGTTCCTGCTGCTGGGCGAGGCGGTCCTGGGCTTTATCGGCATCTCGATGGACGCCTTCCGCATCGCAGGCGGGATCCTGCTTTTTCTGACCGCGCTGGACATGCTTTTCCAGCGCCGACAGGCGCGGCGTGCCGGTGAGGCCGCCGAAGGTCAGGCCGAACACCAAGACGACCCTTCAGTCTTTCCACTGGCCCTGCCGCTGATTGTTGGTCCCGGTGCTATCACCACGGTCATATTGTTGGCGGGCCAGACCCAGAGTGCTGCAGAAATGGGGGCCATCGCAGGCGTGGTGATCGCTGTCCTGCTGATCGTCCTTCTGGCCTTCCTTGCCGCACCCGCAATTGAACGTGCGCTGGGCAAAACTGGCCTGAACATCGTCACCCGCCTTCTGGGCATGTTGCTCGCGGCTTTGGCCGTGCAATTCGTGCTTGATGGTCTGCGGGGTTTCGGGATCGGCGCCTAGTGCCTATATCTGTGCCATGACCACTGACCAAATCATGCAATTGACCTATCTGGTCCTTCTGGGGGCCGCCATTGGCGGCTCGGCCATCGTGGTCGGGCGCAAGAATATGGGCAAGATGGCGCAGCAGGCCGCGATCTGGGCGCTGATCTTTATCGGCGTGATCGGCGCTTACGGGCTGTGGGAGGATATCAGCAATAACGTCAACCCGCGCCAGACCATCCTCAGCGAAAGCGCCATCGCCGTACCGCGCAGCAATGACGGGCACTATCATCTGACCCTTGATGTCAACGGCACGGCGATTGACTTTGTCATTGATACCGGTGCCAGCCAGGTCGTGCTGTCCCAACGCGATGCGGCACGGATCGGGATTGATGCCAACAGCCTGAATTACTCGGGCGCGGCCAGCACCGCCAATGGCGTGGTCCGCACGGCCCCTGTGGTGCTGGATCAGGTACGATTGGGTGCCATCACCGACCGTAATGTGCCAGCCGTGGTCAACGGTGGCGAAATGGACAATTCGCTACTGGGGATGACCTATCTGGGGCTTTATAACCGGATCGAGATTTCCAACGGTGAACTGGTGTTGAACCGATGATCCGCGCATTCGCCCTCCTGCTTCTTCTGGCTGCCTGCACGCCCGCGCCCGCCGAGCTGCCCGAAGGGTTTGACCCGACATTCACGTTCTAGCGGATCAGCGCATCAGGTAAGGTGGATCAGGATCCACCCTCCTTTTCAGCTTTCTTCGTCCAGCGCCCTGCCTCTTGCGCCCAGTATTGCGCAGCACAGCCTGCGTCGGTCAGCGCCTTCCACTGGCCACGCGCCACATCAAGTGCTGCACCATCATGGCCATCAAACAGGATACAGGTCCGCTCGGCGGCGCTGACTTCCTCGGCGCTTACGGCGGCCCCACCCACACTCATGACGCAGGCAAACCCGTCACCGGGTACATCGCCCAACAAGACAGGTTGGTCCGCGTCATAGGGACCGCCCGCAAGGCCATGGGGTAGAAACCCGTCCTCGGGGCCCTGCCACAGCACCTCGTCCAACCGCTTCAAAAGTGCCGCGTCATGCCCACGCACCAGCACCCGCCAGCCTGCGCCGCGTGCCTTGCCGATCAACATCGGCAAGGTCGCCTCAAGCGGGCTGTCGGTCAGATGGTAGAAAAACGCAGCCCCCATCAGCCCTTCTCGTAATTGTCGGCAATCAACCGGTTCAGCGCCATGACACCCCAGCCGGTCGCCCCTGCAGGGGCCAGTGCGGTCTCTTTCTTCACGCTGGCGGTACCCGCAATATCCAGATGCGCCCAAGGCACGTCAGGTTTGACAAACCGCTGCAGGAACTGCGCGGCAATCACCGCACCGCCCATGCGTCCGCCGACGTTCTTCATATCCGCGATCCGTGATTTCAACTCCGCGTCATAGCCCGCCCCCAAAGGCATCCGCCAGACGCCTTCGCCTTCCGCAGCCGCGGCTTTCGCAAAAGCGGCACTCAGATCGTCCGAGTTCGAGAACATCCCTGCGTTTTCATGGCCCAAGGCCACCAAAATCGCGCCGGTCAAAGTGGCCAGATTGATCATGCCCACCGGCTTGAACCGCTCTTGCGCGTACCACAGCACATCGGCCAGCACCAAACGGCCCTCGGCGTCGGTGTTGATGATCTCGATCGTGTCGCCTTTCATGGATTTCACCACGTCACCGGGGCGGGTGGCATTGCCCGAGGGCATGTTCTCCACCAACCCCACAATCCCAACGACATTGGCCTTGGCCTTGCGCAGCGCCAGCGTGCGCATGACACCTGCCACAACGCCCGCACCGCCCATGTCCATGGTCATCTCTTCCATACCACCGGGCTGTTTGAGACTGATGCCGCCGGTGTCAAAGACCACGCCTTTGCCCACAAGCGCAAAAGGCGCTTCCTTGCCGCCACCGTTCCAGGACATCACAACCACTTTGGTAGGGCTGTCCGATCCTTGACCGACACTCAAAAGCGTGCGCATCCCCAGCTTGGCCAGATCATCCTCTTCGAGGATTTCCACCTCAAGCCCCAGTTCCTGCATCGCCGCAAGCCGTGCGGCGAAATCATCCGTTGTCAGCACATTGGCGGGTTCATTGGTCAGATCACGGGTGAAAAACACGCCTTCGGCCACAGCTGCCATCGGTGCCGCCGCTTTCGCCACGTCTTCAGGCTTCGAAACCATGAATGTGACCTTTCCAACCGTTTTGGCTGGCGCAGTCTTATGGCTCTCGAACGCATAGCCCCGCAGCGCGAGCCCCAGCGCAATCTCGTCTGCGCGCGCGATCGTACCCGCGAGGACCAGCAGGTCATCACTGTTCTGGATTTTGGCAAGTTGCGCACCGGCCTTACGCGCATCCGCACAGCTTGGCTTGCGCCCCAGCTTCACCACGACCACAGCCACCGCTGCCATGCCCGCCGGATACCCAAGCGGTGCGGCATCGCCCTCCGCCATCTTTTCAAAAGCCGCGCTCTCGACAAACCGTGTCAGCGCCTTGCGGGTCAGCGTGTTCA
>NZ_DASYOK010000079.1:0-2304 GCF_036007805.1 Yoonia sp. | reverse complement strand
GCCTCCATCGTGCCGTGTTTGGCAAGCAGAGCAATTGCCTGATCAAGATCGCCCTCGTCCTGTCTGCCTTTTGCGATCGTCCGTTCCCAAAAGGCGCGTTCATGCGCATCGGCAGCAGCAATAGCCCGAATCACAGGCAGGGTAAGCTTGCGCTCGCGGAAATCATCGCCCACGTTCTTGCCAATGGCTTTGGTACCGCCATAGTCGAGAAGATCGTCGACGATCTGGAACGAAATCCCCAACGCATCGCCATAGTCGAAAAGCGCCTGCTTGGTAGCGGCATCCTGTTCCGCGATCTCGCCGCCGACTTCCATCGCGGCAGAAAAGAGCGCTGCGGTTTTCCCACGCACGACCTGCAGATAGATTGCTTCGGTTGTCGCCAGATCACTCGCGGCGGTCAGTTGCAGCACCTCTCCCTCGGCGATGGTAGCGGACGCATTGGCGAGAATATCCAGCACGCGCAGTGAGCCCGTTTCAACCATCAACTGGAAGGACCGCGCAAAGAGATAATCGCCCACAAGCACGCTTGAGGTATTGTCCCACAACAGGTTTGCCGTGGGGCGGCCCCGCCGTTGCTTGCTTTCATCAACAACGTCATCATGCAGCAAAGTGGCCGTGTGAATAAACTCAACCGTGGCCGCCAGATGGATATGGTAAGGCCCAGTATAGCCACACATCCGCGCCGCTGCGAGTGTGAGCATCGGACGCAAGCGCTTGCCACCTGCTTCAACCAGATGCGCGGTCACTTCGGGGATACGCGGTGCATGTTCCGACGCCATACGCTCGCGGATCAGCGCATTCACCGCAGTCAGATCATCGGCCAGCGCCTCGGCGAGTTGTTCGTGCGGTTTGGTGGCAGCGGTATCAAGGCTCATCGCAATTTCCGTCATGTGAATAGACAACGGTTGCACCGCGCCTTAGGTCTTTGGTTATGAAAGAGCTTCTACGCACCAATGACCCGACCGTCATCGCCTTTGCAACCGCCCTTCTGGACAGCGAGGGTATAAACTGGTTCACCTTCGACGTAAATATGAGCGTCCTTGAAGGCAGCATTGGCATAATGCCGCGCCGCTTGATGGTGTTGGACCGCGATTTATTTATGGCCGAGGCGGTGATGCGCGACGGAGAGATCGACCTTGGGCGCGACTGAGGACCTGACCAAAGACGATTTTCTGGGTGGCAAAATCGCAATCTGGCAGCCCAAACGCGGATATCGCGCGGGCGTTGATCCGGTAATTCTCGCGGCCTCGGTTGCGGCGAAATCGGGACAATCGGTTCTGGAACTGGGGTGCGGCGTGGGGACCGCGTCGCTTTGTCTGGCCGCCCGCGTGCCTGATTTGCAGATAACGGGAGTTGAGGTGCAGCCGGAATATGCCGCACTCGCCCAGCGCAATGCCGAGGAAAACGCGCTGCCGTTGACAGTGGTGAGCGCTGATTTGCGCACGTTACCAGCGGATCTGCGGCAAAAGCGGTTTGATCACGTTATCATGAACCCGCCCTATTTTGATCGCGCTGCAGGCACGGCATCGGATGATACGGGTAAGGACATAGCCTTTGGTGGAGACACGCCGTTGCAGACTTGGCTGGATGTCGGGGCAAGACGGGTCGGGCCGCGCGGATACCTGACGCTGATCCAAAGGATGGAACGTCTGCCGGAGGTTTTGGATGCGCTTGCGGGGCGGCTCGGGGCCATTATCGTAAGGCCCATTGCAGGACGCGCGCACCGCGCGCCAGAGCTCTTCCTGCTGCAAGCACGGCAAGAAGGGAAAACGCCGTTTCGCATGGCGCCGACGCTGGTCATGCATGCAGGTGAGGTGCATCAGGGCGATCAGGAAAGCTATACCCATGAGGTCGCACGCGTTTTGCGGAACGGCGCGGATTTACCCATTTGGCGTTAACGAATTCGCAACACACGGCTGCCACGGTGGAAAGACGCTCAGTTTCTGCCTTGCAGCGTGACACACGACATCGAATGTGCTGCAATCAGAATACCCAAACCAAGAGGAGATCGACTATGAGCTTGAGTTCGCATGTACAGGAACTGAAGAAGAAGCATAAAAACCTCTCGGAGCATGTCGAGGCGATGCAGCGAAGCCCATCTGCCGATGACATCGAAATTGCAAAACTCAAAAAGCAGAAATTGATTCTCAAGGAAGAAATTTCGCGCCTCAGCGCGCACTAGCGATTTCTAACGCCGAAAAGAAAAGGCCACGTCCCGTTGACGTGGCCTTTGTAATTTTCAGGATGTGCCAGACCTTAGGTCATATACTGGCCGCCATTGGCCGACAGGGTCGAGCCCGTCAC
>NZ_DASYOK010000078.1:0-10811 GCF_036007805.1 Yoonia sp. | reverse complement strand
CGAGGTCCCGGGTCAGGCCCGGGACTGCGGGCACATCCCACCCCCGATCGTGCACCTTTGTACATACGCAGTGTGTACAGCTTGTGTACGCAAAACATACGCCCCTTTCCCTCGCGTCACGCCGCCCTATTTCCACCTTATGCGCTATTTGATCCTTACCCTTTTCCTCGCCTCTCCTTTGGCCGCACAAGAGATTGAAACCGATCTCGAACTGGTGCTGCTGGCCGATGCCTCCGGCTCGATCGACGCCGACGAGCTGCTGTTCCAGCGCCAGTCCTACGCCACAGCCATCACCGATCCGGCGGTGGTCTCGGCGATCCAGAACACGCTTTATGGCTCGATTGCGGTGACCTATGTGGAATGGGCCAGCAATCAGGCCACGGTCGTGGACTGGACCATCATCACCGATATGGAAAGTGCCACCCGTTTCGCAAACGCCCTGATCGGCCCGCCCCGACAGGCGCGCGGACGCAATGCTATCGGGTCGGCCCTGCTTTATGGCATGGAACAGATAGAAAACAATGATATCAGGGGCTTCCGCCGCGTGATCGACTTTTCCGGCGACACCATGGCCAACACTTTCGGCCCGCCCATCACCCAAGCCCGCGATGAGGTGGTGGCCAACAACATCACCATCAACGCCCTGCCGATCCTGCGCAACAGCAACTTTATGGGCAACAGCCTGCCCCGGCTTTACGAAGAAAATATAATCGGTGGCCCCAACGCCTTCGTCATGCCCGCTTTCAGCGGACCTGAATTCACCGACGCGGTGCGCCGCAAGCTGATCCTCGAGATCGCGGGGACAACACCGCAGACCGAATACGCCTCACTCCTGCTGGAGGGATTGCAGGTAAGCGAGTAGGTCAACAATCGGCTGCGACGTCAGAATGGGCTGCCCTGTCTCGGCTTTGGTCGCCACGTCGGTGCCTTCGAAGAAATCCCCGTAAACCGGCATCATGCTGCCATGGCTGACAAGCGGATCA
The DNA here is from genome assembly GCF_036007805.1 of Yoonia sp. Taxonomy (GTDB): domain Bacteria; phylum Pseudomonadota; class Alphaproteobacteria; order Rhodobacterales; family Rhodobacteraceae; genus Yoonia. The sequence continues at coordinate 9,828 of NZ_DASYOK010000078.1, read as the reverse complement.
CGCCCGTCAATCCGCATGATCACACGCGCGGTCGGGAACACACCGTCGTTTTCTACGGCAAGCCGTGTCAGGTTGCTGGGCGCCACAACCAAAGACGGGGACATCGGCCCGTTGCCGCTGGCCGCATTGCCGTGGCAGGTGGCGCAGTAAAAGCCGAAAAGTGCCTCGCCCTGCATCGCATCCTGCGCTGCAACAGGGGATGCAAGGCCCAACGCCAGTATCACCGAAAAGATGCGCATCACGGTCTCCTCTATGCTGCTGGGATCAGCCTAGGCAGAGGATGCGCCTTCTGCGTTGATGCAAATCAACTAGCGCAGTGTCAGTCCACCGATCGCCGCACGGATCACGCTGTCGGTGTCATCACTGTCACCCGACACGGCCAGCCCGATCAGCGCGCCTTTTTCGCCGCCAAAGGCGCGGGCATAATCCGCCGCCAGATCAACGCTTTCACTGAACGATCCGGTCCCGGCCGGCCGTAGCGCAACCGTCACCCCCTGCCCCGCAGGACCATAAGGCGACGGGATCACCTGTCCGCGCGCATGGTTGCCACCCCAGGCGTACTGGATGATCCGCACATCATCATTGCCCAGCAGGGCGCGGATATTCGCCCCTTCAAGGCTGGGCGCAATGCTTTGCGGTACAAACACAAAATAAAGCGAGATATTGCGATCATCGCCACCTTTCAGGCTCAGATCGGTGGGCGGTACGGATTGCTCGACGGTCCAGTTCCATGTCGCGCCACGCGTCCCCCAATTTGCTGGTGCGACGCGGCTCCAGGCGATGGAAACGGACCCTTCCGACACCAGCCCGAGGTTCTGTCCGAAAACATAGTCGTTCGAGCTAAACAGCGACAGACGCTGCTCTTGCCAGCCGTTGTCAAATCTTACTTCGGCTGCCTGCGCGCTTGCGGCTATCCCGAGGGCGAACACTGTCGCAAAAATCCGGTGCATAAAAAATATCCTCTGTAACTCCTTAGGATAAAATTAGCCCAGTTACGATGCGCAGGAACCCGGCATCTGCTGTTTTCACGCGAACGTTAGCGCAGGTTACTGCTGGATGGATTCCAGATACTCGGACAGCACCAAGAGCTTCATGGGCACCGGTGTGCCCAACCCCTGCTCTTCCACAATCACGGTCTCGCCCAGATCACCCGCGCCGAATTCCGGCATCACGGCGCTGAAATGCGCACCACGGTCCAGCCCGTCGATGGTGCTCATGACCTGATTTACAGGGAAAACACCGCCATTACGTGCGGCAATCGTGGTCAGATCAGGCGGGGCCACAGCCAGATCGCGCGCCGCCGGACCATCCCCTTTGCCATCGGCCCCATGACAACTGGCGCAATTCTCCATATAGGCTGTCCGCCCGTCGATGGGCTCTTCGACACAAGCCGTCAGGCCCAGCGCCAGCAAAATAATGACGTACCGCATATCAGCCTCCTGTTTTGTCCAGACTGTAACAAAAGCGGACAGCCTGCCACCATGATTTGTATCAATCAGCAGATTATCGACACTCACGCAGTTTCGAGAACACCACTATTCAATCGCACCTGACGATCCATTCGCGCGGCGAGTTCCAGGTTATGTGTCGCTATCACGGCCGCAAGGCCCGTATCGCGCACAAGCCCCATCAGCGCCGCGAACACCTGATCCGAGGTATCAGGGTCAAGGTTTCCTGTCGGTTCATCCGCCAACAAAAGCGCAGGTTCATTCGCCAAGGCACGGCAGAACGCCACCCGCTGTTGTTCGCCCCCAGAAAGCGCCGCAGGACGGTGCGCAGCACGCGCCGCGATCCCGACACGATCCAGCAAGGCCATCGCGTGTTTCTCTGCTGCTTGCTCGGAACGGCCGTTTGCCAGTTGTGGCAGAACGATGTTTTCGAGCGCTGAAAATTCCGGCAGCAGATGGTGGAATTGATAGATGAACCCTACGGTTGACCGGCGCACCGCCGTGCGTTTGCGATCAGACAGGCGGGTCATATCCGTGCCTTCGATCTGCACCGTGCCGTCGTCGGGCGTATCCAAAAGGCCCGCAATATGCAGCAAGGTCGATTTGCCCGCACCTGACGGGGCGACCAACGCCACCACCTCACCCGGTTTCACGTCCAATGATACGCCTTGCAGCACACGCACCTCGTTTGGTTTGCCTGCGTTGTAGGTTTTCGTCAGGTCCGCGACCTGCAGCGTGAAATCACTCATAGCGCAGCGCCTCGACGGGGTTCATCCGCGCAGCACGGCGCGCAGGAAAGATCGTGATAATCCAGGACAGACCCAGCGACAGCGACACCGCCTTGAGCACATCAACCAGCCGCAATTCAGCGGGGATGTTGTAAATCCCCCTGATGGACGGATCCCAGACACCGCCCCCCGCGACATAGTTCACAAAGCTGAAGATCGTGTCGATGTAGATCGCGAAAAGGCAGCCAAGGATCACCCCAAACGCCGTGCCAATCGTCCCAATCCCCGCACCACAAATAAAGAAAATCCGCAGGATCGACCCTTCGGTGAGGCCCATGGTGCGCAGGATTCCCACATCGCGGCCCTTGTTCTTCACCAGCATAATCAAACCGCTGATGATGTTCATCGACGCCACCAGCACAAGGATCGACAGGATGATAAACATCACATTGTCCTCTATCGTGAGCGCGCGCAAAAACCGCCCCACCCTGTCCTGCCAGCTATAGGCCCACATGCCGGGGCCAGCGGCATTGGCGATGTCCTGCTTGAGAACTTCCGACTGGTTCAGATCGTCCAGCCTGATTTCCAATTCATCGGCAACACCGTCACGGTTCATGATCAGTTGTGCGACATCAAAGGGCAGATAGACGCGCACCTCATCAATCTGGAAACGCCCCGTCGAGAAGATGTAAACCACCTCATAGGCATTGCGCCGTGTGGCCTGCCCCATCGGTGTGGATGCACCCGAGCGCGTGGTCAACTCTATCCGGTCCCCGATATCAAGGCCAAGGTTTGCTGCCAAAGCAGAGCCAATCGCAATCCCGTTCGGCAGATCATCAATATTGCCAAAGGTAAGCTCGCTATCGACAATGGCATCAGAGCCTTTGAGATCCTCCAACCTGATCCCGAAAATATCCGCAAGCCCGATCCGCCCCGACGGCCCCGAGGCCATCGCCTGCCCGCGAATAAGCGGCGCGACCGAACTCACCCCCTCTACAGCGCGGACATTATCAGCCACCTGTTCAAAATCCGTAATCACCCCGCGCGGCATCACCACGCTGACATGGGCATTGGCCCCTGCAATCGTGTCAATAAACTCGGCGCGAAAGCCCGAACGCACCGCCAATGTCGCAATCAGCGCGAACACCGCAAGGGTCACACCGATCAGGCTGATCCATGTCATCACGCTGACACCGCCCTCGGCACGTTTGGCGCGGATATAGCGCCACGCGATCATCCATTCGAATTTTGCAAAGGGACGTGTTGTCCTGACCTCGGCCATGAATGCTCCTGCTTGGGTTTGCCGCAAGGTGGTGCGCGGGGGCGCAATGGTCAAGCGGATGTGCGCTTATCTTTGCACGCCCGCAAGTCGCGGTCTGTTGGGCGGCGTTTCCGCCACAAGGGTCGGACGCGTCACAGGAGGGTCGGCTTTGATCGTCGGCGCGCGGCGTTTCTTGGTCGCGGGCGCGGGCTTTGTGCGGCGGAACGGCATGGACACCAGCGCCGCCAAAATCGCGAAACCGGCCCAGCCGCCCAAGAAACCTGTTCCGGCAGAAGCAGCCCCCGCGACGCTCAGCGGCACAGCCGGTGTGAAATCATCCCAGACCGCAGCAAGCGTCGCGGGATCGGCCATCCGGTGCGGCAATGCCAGACGCTCCAACGGGGTCGCCTCGCGCAAGAGCATCAGATTCTCGCTCAGCCGCGCGTGGCGGGCAAAGGTCCGCCGCCAAAGCGCCTCTTGCGAGGCCACCAGCGGAGTTTCGGCCATCGCCTGCAGCATCTCTTCGCGGCCCATGCCATCGGCAAGGGCAGTCTGGTCGAAATCAACCACCTGCCGCGTGAGCTCATCCACCTGACCGGCCAGCCGTTGCAGATATTGCTGCGAAAATTCAGGATACTGCGACAGGCCGGCGGCACCGCTGAGCCCACCGATCAAGCACAGGGCGCGGATCATGCCAGCACCCCATTGCGGGAAATCATTATCATCTGCTGCCTCGAAGCATTTTCTTTTGCGCCAAGGTAGCAGATTTCGGCAGGGCTGTTAACGCGCGATGCGCCTTATGCGCGCACTTTCGCGCGAGCGTGGAAGCTCCCTGGGCTGGCTCACGCAATTCCCTCATAGATCTTGGCGATTTTCGCCACGGCCTCTTGCGGTGGCAGCTCTTCGCTTTCGCCTGTCCGGCGGCTTGTCAGCTCAACCACACCGTTCTTGAGGCCGCGTGGCCCCACGGTGATGCGCCAAGGCAGGCCGATCATATCCATCGTGCCGAACTTGGCCCCTGCCCGCTCATCTCGGTCATCGTAAAGCGGCTCAAGGCCCAGCGCTGTCAGCGACGCATAGAGCGCCTCGCAAGCGGCATCTGCCTCGGCATCACCGGATTTGAGGTTCACGATCCCGCAATGGAACGGCGTCACACCCTCGGGCCAGATGATACCCTTGTCGTCATGGCTCGCCTCGATAATGGCCCCCAGCAGACGCGACACGCCAATGCCGTGGCTGCCCATGTGGACCGGTACCTTGCCGCCCTTGCCATCATCGACCAAAGCGCCCATCGCCTCGGAATATTTGGTGCCAAAGTAGAAAATCTGTCCCACTTCGATCCCACGCGCCGTGCGCTTACGTTCCTCTGGGATCGCATCAAACAGTGTTTGGTCATGCGTTTCGTCGGTGCGGGCATAGCGCGAAGTGAACTCCTCAAGCACCGCCTGACACGCCGCGTGATCGTCATAATCAATGTCGCGATCGCCGAACTTCAGTTCGGTGATCTCGCTGTCATAGAAAACCTCTGACTCGCCAGTCTCGGCCAGCACAAGGAACTCATGGGTGTCATCGCCGCCAATCGGGCCACTGTCGGCGCGCATTGGAATGGCTTGCAGCCCCATGCGTTCATAGGTGCGCAGATAACTGACCAAATGGCGGTTGTAGGCGTGCAGCGCGTCTTCTTTGGTCAGATCGAAGTTGTAGCCGTCCTTCATGTAGAATTCGCGGCCCCGCATGACGCCAAAGCGCGGGCGGACCTCGTCGCGGAATTTCCACTGGATCTGGTACAGCGTCAGCGGCAAGTCTTTGTAGCTCGTCACATGGGCGCGGAAGATATCCGTCACCAGTTCCTCGGCCGTTGGTGTGAACAACATCTCACGCCCGCCACGATCCTTGATCCGCAGCATTTCTTCACCGTAGGCATCATAACGCCCGCTTTCGCGCCACAGGTCCGCCGACTGGATCGTTGGCATCTGGATTGCGATATGGCCTGCGCGCGCCTGTTCCTCATGCACGATATCCTCGATCTTGCGCAGCACTTTAAAGCCGAGCGGCAGCCACGAGTAGATCCCCGCGCTGGCCTGCTTGATCATCCCCGCCTGCAACATATAGCGGTGGCTGACGATCTGCGCCTCGCGGGGCGTTTCTTTGAGAACGGGCAGGAAATAGCGGCTCAGGCGCATGTGTTCGACCTTTTTGGAGACTAGTGTTGGCGTGGGTTTAATCCCCTGCGCAGGCCCTCGCAAGCAATGTCATCACAGATAGCTGGGTATGGCGAAGATTATCGCGGACGTCATCCCGCCTGTTATCACCGCAAGCGTGCCCGGCGCGGGGTAAATTTTATCCGTGCTCTTGCACCGCCATGCCGCATGCCGCATCTATTGTGCAGCGAAATAAGGATCATGCATGGCACTTCCTGTCGGACAGCAAGCAAAATACTGGGGCATCGCAACGGCGGTCTTTCTGCTGGCTTTATGGTTTTTGGGTGATGTGATCCTGCCCTTCGTGCTTGGCGGGGCAATTGCCTATTGCCTTGATCCCATCGCAGACCGGCTTGAGCGTTTGGGGTGCAGCCGCATCACGGCTGTTGCAATCATCACGCTGGTCGCTCTCTTCGTCTTTATCTTGCTGATCCTTCTGGTCATTCCGACACTGGTGCAACAAACCGCATCGCTGATTGAAACAGCCCCTGCATTGTTCGACCGCCTGCGCACAGGGCTGACCGAGCGTTTCCCGCAACTGATGGACAACCAGAGCGTCGCCTATCAACAGCTTTTGACGATTGGCGAGGCGATCCAGTCGCGCGGTGGCGAGCTGATCAATGGGCTGCTCTCGTCGGCGCTCGGGCTTATCAACATCATCGTTTTGCTGGTCATCGTGCCGGTTGTGGCGGTGTATATGCTGCTTGATTGGGACAATATGACCGCCAAGATCGACAGCATGCTGCCGCGCGACCACGTCGATACCATCCGCCAACTGGCCCGCGACATCGACGCGACGCTGGCCTCTTTCATTCGCGGCCAAGGCACCGTCTGTCTGGTGCTGGGCACCTACTATGCCGTAGCGCTCATGCTGGCGGGATTGAACTTTGGCCTGATCGTGGGCTTTATCGCCGGTCTGATCACCTTCATTCCCTATGTGGGCGCCTTGGTCGGCGGCACATTGGCCGTCGGGCTGGCGCTGTTCCAGTTCTGGGGCAGTGTCGAGGTGCCTGATGGCGACACGATGGCCTATGCCACCAACTGGCTGCGGATCGGGATTGTCGCAGCGATTTTCGGGATGGGGCAGTTTCTTGAGGGCAATATCCTGACGCCGAAACTTGTGGGCGGGTCGGTTGGCCTGCATCCTGTGTGGCTGCTTTTTGCACTCGCGGTCTTCGGAACACTTTTTGGCTTCGTCGGCATGCTGGTTGCCGTACCAATCGCCGCGATGATCGGTGTGGTCGCGCGCTGGGGTCTGGCCCAATACAAAGACAGCCTTCTCTATCGCGGCAAATCCGGGGGCGACTGAATGTCAGACCAGCTCGCTTTTGACTGGCCAACGGGTGTTGCGCTGGGACCTGATGATTTCTTTGTCTCCGAGGCGAACGCGCAGGCCTATGCGATGCTGTCCGCGCCCGAGACATGGCCGGAACGCAAACTGGCCCTTATCGGCCCGAAAGGCAGCGGCAAAAGCCATCTGGCGCGCGTGTTTCAAAGCCAGAACGATGCGGTCTTGATTGAGGCCGCGACAATTGGTGCTGATTTCCGGACAGATGCGAGGACAGTCATCATCGAGGACATCGAAAGGCTGCCGCCCCTCGCCGAGGAAGCGGTGTTCCACCTTCACAACAATCTGCGTAACGCGCGCGGTACGTTGCTGCTCACATCCCATGTGCCGCCAAGCCGCTGGCAGATCGCCCTGCCAGATCTGGCCAGCCGGATGCAGGCCACCACCGTTGCGCAGATCACTAACCCCGACGATGCGCTGCTATCGGCGCTGATCATGAAGCTTTTTACCGACCGGCAGATCAACCCGCAGCCCCATCTGGTCCAATATCTGAGCACCAGAATTGAACGGTCCTACGCGGCGGCCGCCGCGATCGTCGCCCGCCTTGACACCGCCGCCCTGGCGCAGGGCCGCAAGATCAACAAAGCACTCGCCGCCGAGCTGCTGGACAAAATGTAACGAAGCCCGCAATACTTGTCATATTGCCGCAATAAAAGCGGAACAAAAGGCCTTCATGATCGACGCAAATTTCTTAGAAGGGGCATACCCCGCCCCCACGACACTCGATATTGACCCCGAAAGCCCCGCGCGTTTTGTCAACCGCGAGCTGAGCTGGATCGGCTTTAACTGGCGCGTGCTGGAAGAGGCCGAAAACCCGCGCGTACCTTTGCTCGAGCGGCTGCGGTTTCTGTCGATTTCGGCCACCAACCTTGATGAGTTCTATACCGTGCGTGTCGCAGGCCTGCGCGAATTGGCAAATGAAGGCAATGTGACCCCGGGCCTTGACGGCCTCACCCCGGCCGAGCAACTGGTGGATATTGACCGCGATGCACGCGCTCTGATGTCGCGCCAGCAAACGGTGTTTACTGAATTGCAAAAGCTGATGGCCGAACAGGATATCCATATTCTGGACCGTGCCGCACTGAGCGACGATGACATCAACTATCTTGAAGACGTGTTTCTGGAACAGGTGTTTCCGGTTCTTTCACCCCTCGCGATTGACCCTGCACACCCGTTCCCGTTTCTACCCAACGAAGGCTTCGCACTGGCGCTCCAGCTTGAGCGGCCCAGCGACAAACGCCAGTTACGGTCACTTCTGCCAGTACCGGCGCAGATTGACCGCTTCGTGGCACTCCCCGCCGAGACAGGGCACCGTTTTCTGCCGCTGGAAGAGCTTCTGGTGCTGCATATAGGGCGGCTTTTTCCCGGCTATAAGATGAAGGGCAGCTGCGCCTTCAAGGTGCTGCGCGACAGTGATCTGGAACTGGAGGACGAAGCCGAAGACCTGGTGCGCGAGTTTGAAACGGCCCTGAAACGGCGCCGGCGTGGCGAGGTGGTGCGCCTTAAACTCTCGGCGGGCGCGCCTCCTGCGCTCAAATCACTGATCATGTCGGAACTGCATGTGACCGAAGATACCGTGGTCGAGGTCGACGGCCTGATCGGCATTGCCGATCTGGGCGAACTGGTACTGGACAGCCGCCCTGACCTGTTGTGGCCCCCTTTTTCGCCACGGGTGCCGGAACGGGTGCAAGATCATGACGGAGATATGTTCGCCGCGATCCGCCAAAAGGATATGCTGCTGCATCACCCCTATGAGACCTTCGACATGGTGGTGCGTTTTCTGACACAGGCCGCGCGCGACCCCAATGTCGTGGCGATCAAGCAAACGCTTTATCGGACATCCAAACGCTCGCCCATCGTCGAGGCGCTCTGCGAGGCCGCCGAAGACGGAAAATCCGTTACCGCCTTGGTGGAACTGAAAGCCCGCTTTGACGAGGCCGCAAACATCCGTCAGTCGCGACGGCTGGAACGCGCCGGTGCGCATGTTGTCTACGGGTTTCTGAAGTACAAAACCCACGCCAAGATCTCCACAGTGGTCCGGCGCGAAGGCGACAAACTGGTGACCTATACCCACTTCGGCACCGGAAACTACCACCCCATCACCGCGCGCATCTATACCGACCTGAGCCTGTTCACCTGTGATGCCGATCTGGGCCGCGATGCCACCAAGGTATTCAACTATCTGTCGGGCTACGCCCAGCCCGAGGGGTTACAGAACCTCGCGATTTCACCTCTGACGCTCAAGCAGAGCTTGTTGGACAGCATCGCCAAAGAGGCCGAGAACGCGCGAGCAGGCAAACCTGCGGTGATCTGGGCCAAGATGAATTCGCTGATTGAGGTCGACGTGATCGACGCGCTCTATGCGGCCAGCCAGGCAGGCGTGAAAATCAGTCTTGTTGTGCGCGGCATTTGCGGGCTGCGGCCGGGTGTCAAAGGCCTGTCGGAAAATATCCGTGTCAAATCCATTGTCGGCCGGTTTCTGGAACATTCGCGCATTGTCTGCTTTGGCAACGGCAATACGCTGCCGTCCAAAAAGGCGAAGGTCTATATCAGTTCCGCCGACTGGATGGGACGCAATCTCAATCGGCGGGTCGAGACACTGGTCGAGATCAAGAACCCGACAGTCAAGGCACAGATCGTCAGCCAGATCATGGCTGCCAATATGGCCGATATCGCGCAAAGCTGGGTGATGGCCGCCGACGGCAGCTTTACCCGCGCACCGGTCGAGGAAGGGGTTTTTGCCTTTAACTGCCACCGCTTCTTCATGGAAAACCCGTCTCTATCGGGTCGTGGTTCCGCAGGGGCATCCGATGTGCCGCAGTTGACGCATACGGATGATTAG
>NZ_DASYOK010000077.1:0-1720 GCF_036007805.1 Yoonia sp. | reverse complement strand
GTGTCCTGGGACGAATTCGCGCTGCTGCACCCCTATGCGCCCCGCGATCAGGCCGAAGGCTATCACGAAATGATCGACGATCTGTCCGCGAAACTCTGTGATGTGACCGGCTATGACGCAATCTCGATGCAGCCCAATTCCGGTGCGCAGGGTGAATATGCGGGGCTTTTGACGATTGCGCGCTATCACGCAGAGCAGGCGCAGGGGCACCGCAACATTTGCCTGATCCCGATGTCCGCGCATGGCACGAACCCTGCCTCGGCACAGATGGTCGGCTGGACTGTGGTGCCGATCAAATCAGCTGGGAACGGTGATATTGATCTTGATGATTTCCGCGCCAAAGCAGAGCAGCATTCCGACAACCTTGCAGGCTGCATGATCACCTATCCCTCGACCCATGGCGTGTTCGAGGAAACCGTGACCGATGTGTGCAAGATTACCCATGACCATGGTGGTCAGGTCTATATCGACGGGGCCAATATGAACGCCATGGTCGGGCTGTCGCGCCCCGGTGATCTGGGGGGCGATGTCAGCCATTTGAACCTGCACAAGACCTTCTGCATTCCCCACGGTGGTGGCGGCCCCGGTATGGGACCGATCGGTGTGAAATCCCACCTGATCCCGCATCTGCCCGGAGATCCCAATGGCGGGACAGGGGCGGTGTCGGCGGCGGCCTACGGCTCGCCCTCGCTCTTGCCGATCTCTTGGGCCTATTGCCTGATGATGGGTGGTGACGGGCTGACACAGGCGACGCGCGTCGCGATCCTGAACGCCAATTACATCGCCAAACGGCTCGAAGGGGCGTTTGATGTGCTTTATAAAGGGCCAACCGGCCGCGTGGCGCATGAATGTATCATCGACACACGCCCCTTTGCGGATAGCGCAGGTGTGACGGTTGATGATATCGCCAAGCGCCTGATCGACAACGGTTTTCACGCCCCTACGATGAGCTGGCCCGTGGCGGGGACGCTGATGGTGGAACCCACGGAATCCGAAACCAAGGCTGAGCTTGACCGGTTCTGCGATGCGATGCTGGCGATCCGCGCCGAGATTGCCCAGATCGAGAACGGCCAGATCGACGCGGTCAACAACCCGCTCAAGAATGCCCCCCACACAATGGAAGACCTCGTGCTGGATTGGGACCGCCCCTATTCACGCGAAGTGGGGTGCTTCCCGCCCGGTGCCTTCCGGATCGACAAATACTGGCCGCCCGTGAACCGCGTCGACAATGTCTGGGGCGACCGCAACCTGACCTGCACCTGCCCGCCGATGACGGACTATCTGGAAGCGGCAGAATAGGCGCGGGATTAGGACCACCTAGCCGTAAAGCGCCGGCAGCCAACAAATGGTGCGCTGGCGTGTTCGGGCAGGTATGTGCAACAGACTTGCTGAAATCCTAGCGTTGGATCACATTGCAGGGGCAGCCGGCGCCGCCAAACGTATTCGGCTGAATATGGAGCACTGCAATGCACGATATCACGATCGCATTATGCGAGAGCCTGCCGCCCAAAGAAGAACTCGATGATATTTTGTCCCAGTACTATGCGCTCATCGTGGTCCGGATGCGGGAGATGGGCCTTGAGATTGATCCCGCTGCGCCAAAGAGTGCGCTTGCCGAGTTCTGGGCGCATGCGGACGATTATTTGCCTCCAAACGGCTGTCTTGTTGTTGCGCGCAAAGGGGATGGACAGATCGTTGGCTGTGGCATGATGAAGCGCCT
>NZ_DASYOK010000076.1:0-1869 GCF_036007805.1 Yoonia sp. | reverse complement strand
CGACGCCTTGCCTGATCTCTTCGCCGCGGGTGGTGCAAACCCCGCGCAATTGATGGTCAATCACGGCGATTTCACCTTCGCGCGCCATGACATCCCGATGCTGACAGGCGTTACTGGTGCCTATCCGCTGGATGTGAACGCTGATGGTGCGATGGATCTATTTGTACTGCGCGTCGGTCAGAACCAACTTCTGATGGGCGACGGGAATTGCCACTTTACCGCCAGCAATGATCTGCCTGAAGATGATGCATGGTCTACCGCTTTTACCGCTTGGTGGGAGGATGACGGCAAACCTGTCATGGCTGTCGGCAATTATGTAGACCGTGCCGATCCTGAGGGACCTTTCGGGGCTTGCGATGACAATATGATCCTGCGGCCCGACGCATCCGGCTATCAAAGCACGCTGCTGACCCCCAGTTTTTGTCCGCTCTCGATGCTCGCTGCCAATGACGCGCGCGGACGCCCGACCCTGCGGCTCTCGAACGACCGGCACTACTATGTCCGCGAAGGCTATGAGCAGATGTGGGATATTGCCGATCAGCGTTTTCTGGGCGCCGATGACGGATGGAAGAATGTCTCGCTCTGGGGCATGGGCATCGCGAGCCGTGATCTGACCGGTGACGGGCGCGATGAGGTGATGCTGACATCCATGGGAGACCAGTTGATGCAACTGGCCCAAGAGGATGGCACCTATGCCGCAGCCCCTTTCACGATCGGCACCTATGCCCAGCGCCCCCATACCGGCGATGACGGCCGCCCCTCTACCGGCTGGCATGCCGAATTTGCGGATGTGGACAATGACGGGCGCGCGGATTTGTTTATCGCCAAAGGCAACGTCGACCAGATGCCGGGGCTGGCGATCCAGGACCCCAATAACCTGTTGATGCAAAACGCCGATGGCACCTTTCGCGAAACCGCCGCGATTGCAGGCGTTGCAACCAAAGAACGCGCGCGCGGCGCGGCATTGGCCGATTTTGACGGTGACGGGCGTCTCGATCTGGTGGTTGTCAACCGGCGCGCACCGATGGAGCTTTACCGCAATGTCACACCGGACACCGGCAATTGGCTGGCGATTGCGCTTACCCAGCCCGGCGGTAACATAAATGCCGTGGGCGCAACTGTCGTGGTGGAAGCGGATGGGAACCGTCAAAGCCAGCAGCTGACCGTCGGTGGCGGGCACGGCGGTGGCAAAGCCTTGCCGTTGCACTTCGGGTTGGGTGCGGCAGAGGCTGCCAATGTGACCGTGGTTTGGCCGGATGGGCAGCAAACCAGCCATCAGGCCCAAGCAAATCAACTGGTGCGGTTGGCGCGCTGACGCGCGGAAAGATGCCTCCGGCGGGGATATTTACGGGCCGATAATGGGGGTCAGGGCTGGTCTATCGGCAGCCCGCTTGGCACGGCGTCAGGAATGCCCAGTTTGCCATCAATCGCGGCGGGGTCAGTCAGCGCGTCCAGAAACGCCACCAAGGACGTGATCTGCGCGTCTGTTATCCGGCGAGGGGCGTAGGTGACGGCCTGCGCGATCGCAGGGCTATCCGCCAGGCCGCGCGTATCATCGACGGGAAGCGCGGGCAGGACCGCATCGGTCAGATCGTAGGCTGCCAAGGCGGCAACCGGATCAAGATGTGCTTCAATGAAGCTGCGCAAATCGCGATGCGCGCCCGAGTGACCGTAAGGGCCGGTCAAGGCCACATTACGCAATGACGGCGTGCGGAAGGCGTAGAGATCTGCTGGATCACCTGTCACACGGAAACGCCCTTCGTCGCGGGCGTGGCTTTCAAAGCGCGCGGCCTTGCCGGGGCCAATCTGGGGGACACCCATTGCGTGAAAATCATGATCGGTCAGAAACGGGCCGCTGTGGCAGCTTGC
>NZ_DASYOK010000075.1:0-17072 GCF_036007805.1 Yoonia sp. | reverse complement strand
ATACGTGCGAGAATCCAGCGCAAGGCACGGTCCGACCATGGGCGGCTATAGTTTTTCTCGATATAGGCGCGGGCATGATCGACAAGGTGCATGTAGTGCACGCCCGACGGGCAGGTTGTCATGCAGGCCAGACAGGACAGGCAACGGTCGATGTGTTTGACCGTCTTTGCATCCGGCTTGCGCTCGTTCTCGAGCATGTCCTTGATCAGGTAAATCCGCCCGCGCGGGCTGTCGAGTTCATCGCCAAGTACCTGATAGGTCGGGCAGGTGGCCGTGCAAAACCCGCAATGCACGCAAGACCGCAGGATTTCGTTGGACCGCTTGATCGCTGGATCGGTCAGCTGCTCTGGTGTGAATGTGGTTTGCATCAGCTCATGATCCCGGGGTTAAGAATGCCGCGTGGGTCGAACTTGGCGCGCAGGCCGTTGGTCAATGCCGCCAAAGCGGGCACTTCGGGGTGGAAGGCTGGTACATCGGCACGGCCGCGGATCAGCGTGGCGTGGCCGTCAAAATCGCCCAAAGCGGCGCGCAGATCGCGGCCTTCATCGGCCAGCGCCCAGATCAACCCGCCGCCCCAGTCGTATTGCACGGTCGTTGCGTCCAGTTTGGCCACCAGTTCCGGCGCGGCAGAGGGTTTGGCCGAAATGCGCCAGACATTCCCAGGCTGATCGGCAAATGCGGTGACATCGCGGATGGCCGTCCATGCCGCGGCATCGTCCCATGCGACATCAACAGCGCCAAAAGGTTTCAGCAGCGCCTGCAACTGCTCTGCGCGGTATTTGATCGACGCCTCAAACCCTTCGATACGCAGCATTGTCACCGGATCGCCATCGGGTCCTTTTGGCAAATGTGCAGCACTTGTCGCCTCAAAAGGAGAGCCCAAGGCAGCCGACAACGCCTGCACCGCTTGCCGGTCTGTCAGGCCGTGCAGGCGCAGCGTCGCGGTGGTTTCGACATTTGGCAGCACCTTGAGCGACACTTCTGTCAGGACGCCCAAGGTGCCGTAGGACCCCGCCATCAGCTTGACCAGATCATAGCCGGTGACATTCTTCATCACACGGCCCCCGTTCTTGATGATCGTGCCCTGTCCGTCCACAAAGCGCACGCCGAGCATGAAATCACGGCAGGCCCCCACAGAAATCCGGCGCGGGCCAGAGACATTCGCAGCAGCCATACCGCCCAGCGTTGGCGTGCCTTTGGTCCCCAAAAGCGGGCGGTGGTCCATCGGCTCGAACGCGAGGCGTTGGTTTTCCGCCGCGAGTGTTTCCTCAATCTCGGCAATCGGCGTGCCTGCACCTGCTACAATGGTCAGCGCACCGGGCTCATAGAGGCTGATGCCACTCATGGCCGCTGTGCTGAGGTCTTCACCGTCGCATTGCCCGATGGGCCGCGTGCCGCCGCCTGTGATCCGCAAGGGGCCATTTGCCCCTTTGATCATCTGGGACAGGTCTTCTTCGGATTTGGGCTGCATGACGATCTTCTTGTATCTTGGGAAATTTACGCGGCGCGGCGGGGCTGGGACGTGTCCAGCGGGAACACTTTGGCAGCGTTCAAAAGCCATGCGGGATCGAAGATGTCTTTGACGGCCATCTGCGCCTCAAGATCGGCGGGCGCGAATTGTACGTTCATCAGATCACGCTTTTCGATGCCCACGCCGTGTTCACCTGTGAGGCAGCCGCCCACTTCGACGCAGAGCTTTAGAATCTCGGCGCCGAATTCTTCACACAGTTCCAGATCGCCGGGTTTATTGGCATCGAACAGGATCAGCGGGTGCATATTGCCGTCACCTGCGTGAAAGACGTTGCCGACATCAAGGCCGAATTCCTTCGACATCTCACCGATGCGCTTGAGCACGAAAGGCAGGGACGATACGGGAATCGTGCCGTCAAGGCACATGTAATCGTTGATCTGGCCCATTGCACCAAAAGCGGATTTGCGGCCCAACCAGATGCGGCCCGCTTCGTCCGCGTCTTTCGCTTCGCGCAATTCGACGGGGTTATGTTTGGCGGCAATTTCCATGATCAGCTTCAGTTGCGCGTCGATTTCGGCGTCCGATCCTTCGACCTCGACGATCAAAAGCGCCTCGCACATCGGGTACCCTGCTTTGGCGAAAGCCTCGGTCGCCTCGATACAAGGGCGGTCCATGAATTCGATGGCAACGGGCAGAATGCCGGCCTTGATGATGTCGGTGACCACCTGTCCTGCGACTTCGGAATTGTCATAGCCCATCAACACGGGGCGCGCGCCTTCGGGTTTGTGCAGGATGCGTAAGGTGGCCTCTGTCACAACGCCAAGCTGGCCTTCGGAACCGCAGATCACGCCCAAAAGGTCCAGCCCGCCCGCATCAAGATGCGCGCCACCGATTTCTACTACGGTGCCATCCATCAGCACCATCGTCACACCCATCAGGTTGTTCGTGGTAACACCGTATTTCAGACAATGCGCCCCACCCGAATTCATCGCGATATTGCCTGCAATGGCACAGGCCAACTGGCTGGACGGATCGGGGGCGTAGAAAAAACCGTCAGCCTCGACCGCGCCGGTCACCGACAGGTTCGTGCGTCCGGTCTGCACACGGATATAGCGGTCATCGTAATTGGTTTCGATCACGCCGTTCATCTTGGCCACGCCAAGGATCACGCAATCGGCAGTGGGCAAAGCCCCACCGGCCAGCGAAGTGCCCGACCCGCGCGGGACAACGGGCACGCCCAATTCGTGACAAATCCGCAAGACATCCGATACCTCTTTGGTGGTAGAGGGCAGCACAGCACAGAGCGGCGGACACTTATATGCGGTCAGCGCATCGCATTCATAGGCTCGTGTTTCGCGCTCATCCGAGATAACAGCATCGCGGGGCAGCACCTCGGATAGCCGTGCCACGATCTGGTCTTTGCGGCGAATGACGCTGGCGCTGGGTTGTGGCATTTGCATGAGGCGACTCCCTGATCGAATGATTGGTAAAAAGATATTACCAATTTGTAGAAATAGCAAGGCTGAACACAAGAGGATAGGTTTCCACCGATGCGCATATTGGACCACATGACACTTTTGAGCGCACTCGATTGGATTGCAGCAGGTATATTGGTGCTGTCTTGGCTCTTGCTTGGCTGGATGATTGAACATCCGGGCGCAAAGCACCCTTCGGTCACCGTTTTGATGTCAGAGCGCAGGCGCGACTGGATGAAGGTGATGGTCACCCGCGATCCGCGCATTTTCGATAGCCAGATTTTAGGGGGCTTGCGCCAGGGTACTGCGTTTTTTGCATCGAGTTGCCTGCTGTCCATCGGTGGTGTGCTGGCACTGGTCGGCAATACCGAGCCTTTGCGCGGCGTTGCGGCTGAGGTGACAGATATGGCCGTGCCTGTCTTGATCTTTCAACTCAAGCTGGCTTTGGTCGCGTTGTTTTTGACCAATGCGTTCCTCAAGTTCGTCTGGTCCAATCGCATATTTGGTTATTGCGCCGTTCTAATGGCGTCAGTCCCGAATGACCCTGACGATCCGCTGGCCTATCCGCGTGCGGCGCAGGCGGCAGAGTTGAACATCCGTGCGGCGATGAATTTCAATCGCGGATTGCGGGCAATGTATTTCGCCTTGGGCGCATTGGCGTGGCTTTTGGGGGCGGTCGCCTTGATCATTGCCACGGTTGCTGTGGTCTGGATTGTATGGTCACGGGAATTTGCGTCCCTGCCGCGCCAGATCCTGCTACAAGATGACGCATGAAGTATTCTTTCCTCTTCGCTCTCATCGCGGGACCTGCGCTTGCCGATAGCCCTGTGATAGAAAACGTCACGGTCAGCGGGGACCGTGTGAGTGTCACGCTCGCGCATCCGGACACGGGCTGGGATCATTATGCCGACGCATGGGAGGTGCTGGATGCTGCTGGCAACAGTCTTGGTGTCCGCGAATTGCTGCACCCGCATGTGACTGAACAGCCCTTCACGCGTGCCTTGTCAGGCGTCATCATTCCGCAAGGGGCGACGGTGGTTTATGTCCGTGCGCGCTGCAATGTGGATGGATGGTCCGACGATCTGTTCGAAGTCGTCTTGGGCAACTAGGGCCGCGACTGCGCCCCGCCCAGCCGGTAATCCGTAATCACCGGATAATGGTCTGTTGGCCATTCGCCAGCAAATTTTTGCCGCAAGACGACGGGCTCCGCCGCGAGGGTGGCATCGCCAATATGCGCGATGTGGTCGATCGCGGCAAAAAGGTTCAGTCCCCAGTTGAGATGATAGGTGGCGCCTTGGACAGGCGCAAATTCCAGGCCTGTTTCTTCCAGAACATCCATCACTGGGTCGCCAAAGCGCGCGTTGATGTCGCCCACAACAAACAGGGTTTCTTCGGCTGCAATCCACGGTGCGATCCGTTGGGCGACCAGTTCGACAGACTGCATCCGGTTCGACCGGCTGCCATAGTCGGTATGCAGATTGATGACGCGAAACACCTCATCCGTCGCAAGATCGCGAAACTGCGCCCAAGAGGTGAAGGCAGGATAGGAGCCGTTAAAGGTGCGTGAATAGATCACGTCTGGCGTGTCGGAAAAGAAGAACCAGCCTTGATCAAGCAAGCGCAGACGATCGCTGCGATAAAGGATCGGCTGGGTAGAAGGAAAGACTGACGGATCACCAACCGCAGCGGCGGCGTAGTCTGGATTATTCTGGAGCAACCAATCCAGCGTCAGATTGATATCGGCCTGATTACCTCCGCCGAAGCTCTCCATTTCCTGAAACCCGATCACATCGGCGTTCATTTCTTTGAAGGCCAGATCAAGCGGCGTCTTGCGCCTGTCCCAGTCCGCCAAAGACCACGCGCCGGTGTCACGCGACAGGATAATGTAGTGCACATTGTAGGTGGCAACCCGAAGCGTGTCAGTTGCGGGGTCTTGCAGCGGTGTGATACCCGAATGGCGGAGTGTCTGGCAGCCGACAAGCGTGACCAAGGCAAGGGCAATTGCGCCAACCAGTTTCAGGGCAGTCGAAAACAACGCTTTACCGCCGCCCTTCGCGCAACCACGCGCCAACCATCAACAGCGACGCAAGCAGCAGGAACGCCCAAGCCGGCAAAAGCGGTGTGACGCTGATTTCAGCTGTCCGGAAGGCGTCGCGCGGGGTAATTCCGATCCAGCCGCGTCCAGCGGCAGGCCGCCCTTCGCGCACGCTTCGGATATCAATGTTGCCGTCCGAGATCGGCATGATACCACCGCGTGTGCTGTCGATCAGTGGCGCCAGCAATGTGCTATCGGCGATGGTTTGTTCAAACTCGCGCGGGGCAGATGGGCCAAGGGCGATCACGGCGGTTTCTTCGCCATCGTCCAGACGGTAAAGACCGATTTCCGGAGCATTCCACAGCGTTTCAAACCGGCCCGGCGAAACCTCTTCCAGCCGCAGCGTGGTTTCCGTGCCGTCGGGGTGGGTGACCACGACATCACCGGTGTCCAGATCAAGCGTGCGCCGGATAATACGCATCGTTTGCCCTGCGGGTTCGACCCAAAGCGCCTCTTCTTCGAGCTCGGGTTCTTTCATCATCCAGTGGGCCAGACGCCGCAGCAGTTCAAGCTGTGGCCCACCACCTTCATAGCCGCGATCCCAAAGCCAGGAATGGTCCGAGGCCATCAGCGCCACGCGGCCTTCGCCAACGCGGTTCAGGGTGAGCAACGGGCGCTCATCAAGGCCGGACATGACGGTCATCGCCTCTTGCGGGACCAGCACATCAACCAGGCGGAACCACCGCCCCCACCCCGGGCCTTCGCCATCCGGGTTCGGTGACAGCGCATCAAGACCTTCGGTCACAGGATGGCGCGCACCAAGATCGGTGATCTGCGGCACGAACCCTTCTTCAAAGACACGGGCTGTCGGTGCACCCGGCAGGATCTGCCCCAGAGGCGAGCGATATATGCTTTCAGCAGAGCCATATTCGGGACCTGATGAGATAAGTACCGCGCCACCCTGTTCGACGTAAGAGCGGATATTGTCGAGATAGGCGCTGGGCAGAATGCCGCGGCGGCGGTAGCGGTCAAAGATGATCAGGTCGAAGTCGTTGATCTTTTCGAGGAACAATTCGCGCGTGGGAAAGGCAATCAGCGAAAGTTCGTTGACCGGCACACCGTCCTGCTTTTCAGGGGGGCGCAGAATGGTGAAATGCACCAGATCCACGGATGCATCCGACTTTAACAGGTTGCGCCATGTGCGTTCCCCCGGATGCGGCTCGCCCGAGACCAGCAGAACGCTCAGTCGGTCGCGGACGCCGTTGATTTGCACCACTGACGCATTGTTGCGGTTGGTCAATTCGCCCTCGGCGGTGGGGATTTCGAATTGCAGCACATTCATGCCGCCATGGGGCAGCGTGATGGGCAATTGAATGTCCTGACCAACCGGAACCTGTACTGTCAGCGGTGGTTCCCCATCAATCGAAATCGACAAAGGTACGGATGCGGTTTCTGGCGCGGCACCCTGATCTTCGATCCGCAGGGTCAGGTTTACTTCTTCGCCAAGGATGGCAAAGGCCGGTGCGTTCCGGACGACAAGCCGCCGATCCCAATCATCAGGCGCGCCGGTCATCAGCATATGCAGCGGCGCAGGCAAGGCAGGGGCGCGTTCAAGGTCATGCAAGCGCCCGTCCGAAACGAGGATAATGCCTGCGATACGCGCCTGAGGTTCTTCAGCCAAGGCCTGCGACACGGCCGTCATGAGCGTGGTGCCCAAATCGCCTTCACCGTCGCCAAGCGATACCTCGCGTAGTTCGGTGTTAGGCTGGCGTTCAATCTCGGCCTCGATATTGGCAATTGCCTGAGCGTTCTGGTCAGGGCGCGTGCCGATGCGCTGGCTGGCGCTTTCATCGACAACCATCAGGACAATATCACTCAGCGGTTCGCGATCTTCCTGCTGGATACTGGGGTTCGTAATGGCGGCCAGCAAAGCCAGCCCCGCCAGCCCGCGCAACCACCACCCCGGCAGGCGCCGCCAAACGGCAAGCGCCACGGCAAGGGCCACCAAAGCGGCTACCGCGTAAAGGGCCAAAAGCGGGATCAGCGGATCAAGAAGCAGGGTGCCTGTCATATCATTGCCCCAGCCTGTCAAGCAGATCAGGCACATGGACCTGATCCGACTTATAGTTTCCGGTCAGCACATGCATGATCACATTCACCCCGAACCGCAGCGCAATTTCGCGCTGGCGCTCGCCCGACATGCCGCGCCCGACGGGGAACATGCGGCGTCCGGCCTCATCAACAGCCCAGGCACGCGCCCAGTCATTGCCGCCGATGATCACGGGCGTCACACCGTCGTTGAGATTGCGGAACGGCATTCCCTCGATCTGCTCGGCGTTGATGGGGGCGGCTTCAACCCAGACATCGCGGCTGGCATAGCGCCCGGGGAAATCCTGCAACAGATAGAAGGTGCGCGTCAGCACGTGATCAGGCGGGATCCGTTCGATGGCGGGGATATCCAGCGAGCGGGCAATCGCCTGTAGTTTCTGACCCTCGGGTGAACCCGAGCCAAAGCGCGCACTATCACTGTCACGTGTGTCGAACATGATCATGCCACCGGTGCGCAGATAGCGGTTCAGTTTCGCATAAGCGTCGCGGCTGGGCAGCGGTTGGTCGGCGGTCACGGGCCAGTAGAGGAAGGGAAAAAACGCGAGCTCATCGGTTTCGATATTCACACCAATAGGGGCGGCGGGTTCAATCGAGGTGCGCCGGAAGAGTGTTTGTGAGAGACCCAAAAGCCCTGCTTCCGCGATCCTGTCAGTCTCCGCGTCGCCGGTCAGGACATGTGCGAGGACCACCTCGGATGTGGCGCGCAGAGCGAAGTCATCCGCCGATTGCGCCTGCGCTTCCGGTGCCCACATCAAGAGCAGGGCGAGGGCGGCAGCGACATCGGCACGCGGACCTCGCAAGCGCCCGCCAACGGCGAGGGAGGCAATGACGTCAATCAGCAACAGCATGACCGCCGCACTCAGCAGCCAACCTTTGAGTGCCGTTTCACGGACAATCTGCATACCTTCCACCGCAATGCGGGCGGGCCATTGCGCCACATTCAGGACGGTTTCGGTGTCGATCACATTGACCGCAATTTGACGGTCAGCACCGGTATAAAGACCGGGCAGCAGGTCTGGCCCCGGCACGCGCCCTGCCAGCACTTCTCCGGCGACACCGGGCAAGGCGCTACCATCCTCCAGTCGCCCGTAGGCATCCATCACTTCGTTCGGCAGCCATGTGGTGCCTGCCAGTTCCGTTTCATCGGGGTTCGTGGGGCGTGTCGAGACAGCAAGCCGT
This sequence comes from Yoonia sp., assembly GCF_036007805.1. Lineage (GTDB taxonomy): Bacteria > Pseudomonadota > Alphaproteobacteria > Rhodobacterales > Rhodobacteraceae > Yoonia. The sequence goes on along the minus strand of NZ_DASYOK010000075.1, from coordinate 8,803 downwards.
TCCAGCATTTGCACAAAAAGCCCCGACAGCGGCAGTGTCGACCATTCCGCATTTGCGGTGACATGGACGAGAACGATCTGTCCCTCACCCACAAGGTTGCGTGTCACCAAAGGGGTGCCGTCAGAAAGCTGCGCGATCACGCGGTCGGCCAGTGTCGGGTCGGGCTGGGCCATCACCTGAGAGGTGACGGTCACATCATCAGGAATGGGCAGTCCGAAAAACGGGCTTTCCGACGAAAAAGGCGCCAATGTCTTGGGTTCGCCCCAACTCATCGCGCCACCGACAGACCGCCCGCCCGAACGCAGGCGCACGGGCAAGAGCGGATCAATCTGGTTGCGCCCCTGATCTGACGCGGCAAGCCGCGGTCCAGCAAAGCGCAGCAACATGCCGCCGTTTTCGACCCATTCAAGGACCGTTTCGCTTTCGCTGCCCGCAAGGCTTGCCACATCGGCAAGGATGATGACATCGGGGTTGGCCAGCAGAATGTCTGCAAGTGTTCCGTCGATGATATCGGCAGTGGGTTCAAGCGCCTCGCGCAGGTAATAGAGCGGCGACAAAAGCTCGAGCCCTTCCCGATCATCGCGCCCTGCAATCAGCGCGACCTCGCGCCGTTTGAGCGCATCATCGGTCAGGCTGACGGCACCGGCAGAGCGGGTGCCTGTGACCTCAAACCGGGTGATCCGGTTGCGCAGTTCGGGCGGCAGCACCATGACGGTCTCCGCCACGGGTTCTCCCGCGTTGAAAACCATCGGGACTGTCACCAACTGGCGTTCGACACCCGCAGGGTCCAGCCCGACAGCGGTGATTGATGTCTCAAGCGGGTTGCCGATGGGTGAGCGCGTTGCAGACACAATGACCTCTCCGTTTTCAAAGCGGGCGGGACGCAGGCCGATGGTCTGACGCGGCGTCTGAAACACGGTCACGGACCCGCGGGATTCCAGTTCTGCCAAAAGATCGGTGCGCCCGTCCCAGTCCAGCCCGTCCGAAATCCAGTAGGTTTCAAAGGCTGCGTCGCTTTGCGCAAACCATTCGGCAGCATCGCGGGGTTGCCACGGTTGCGGCAGGATATTGGGCAGGCGGTTGCGCCACGTGCTGGGGGCAGCGAAGGGAACATCCCCAACGGGAAGGTCGTTGAGATTGATCACCGCTGTGCGCCTGTCGGCAAGGGCGGCTTCGACCAGCAATGTGTCCACGCGGTCAATCCGGCTTTGCCAGTTACTCGCACCCGCCCAAGAGCCATCCAGCAGGATCACCAGATCACCGGTGCCTTCACGGGCGTTCTGCGGATTAAGCACCGGACCGGCAAAACCGATGATCGCCGCCGCGACAGCCAAGACGCGCAACAACAACAGCCACCATGGGGTGCGGTCGGTCTGGTTTTCGTCATCTGTAAGACCCAGCAACAAGGCCACGCCGGGAAAGCGCCGCTTGACGGGGGCCGGTGGCACGGCGCGCAACAGGATCCACAAGATCGGCAGGGCAATCAGCCCCAGCAGCAACCAAGGTGCCGCAAACCCTATGGATCCGATCGACCACATCAGGTGTTACGCTCCAAGGCGCCGTAAAGCCACAAGAGCGCGTTTGTCGCACTTTCGCCGGTGTGATGCGTTTGGAACCGCCACCCCGTGATACGCGCCAGTTGTTGCAAGCGGTCTTTGCGCTCGGCCAGCCGGTCCAGATAGCGGGATCTCAGATCGCCGGCTTTCAGCGTTTCATGCCGCAATGCGCCGGACATGCTCTCAAAAATTGTGCGCCCGTCGAATGGAAACGCCTCTTCCTGCGGATCGAGCACCTGCAACAGCGCCCCACCGACACCGCGGTCTGCGGCCCGCAGAAGGGCCTCTTCGATGGGTTTGATGTCACCCAGAAAGTCGCTGACAAAGAGGGCGCGCGAGTGGGGCAGCATGCCTTGCGCTTCGGGCGCGCCATAATCGGTCTCTTCTTGGCGGGACAAAAGCTCTGCCATCTGCATCAGTTGTGCTTCGCCCCGACGCGGCGGAAGGCGCAGCCCGGTCAGACCAACACGTTCGCCCCCACGGATCAGCAAGATCGCGCAGGCCAGACCCAGGGTGCGCGCGCGTGCAGCCTTGGTCGGCAGGTTCTCATCCGAGCGAAAAGACATGGATGCCGCCTGATCGACCCAGAGGATGATCGACTGGGCGATCTGCCATTCCTTGTCCTGTACGAAATTTGCGTCCGAACGGGCCGAGCGCCGCCAATCGATACTGCGCGCCTCATCATGGGCCTGTGCAGGCCGGTACTGCCAGAAAGTGTCCCCTGTGCCCGCGCGACGGCGGCCGTGATCCCCCAAAAGCACAGTCGAAGCAAGGTGCTCCGCCTCCGCAAGAAGCGGTGGCAGCGGGGCGGCAAGCGCCTCGGCCTGTGATCTTAGGGTCAAAGGGGTGGTCATGCGGCAGAGGCCACCGATGTAATCTGGTCCGCAACACTATTGATGACGTGATGGATGCTCTCGCCCCGCGCACGTGCAGCGAAAGAAAGCGCCATCCGGTGTTCAAGGACAGGCACCGCCATTGCGCGCACGTCTTCGGCCGACGGCGCAAGCCGCCCTTCCAGAAGCGCCTGCGCGCGGACTGTCAGCATCAGCGCCTGTGCGGCACGCGGGCCTGGACCCCAGCTCACATTCTGGCGGATGATATCGGGGGCGTTCTCATCCTGCGGACGGCAGGCGCGCACCAGATCTAGGATCATTTCAACAATATTGTCACCCACAGGCATCCGGCGGAGCAGTTTTTGTGCATCCAGCAGTTCCTGCGCGGTAAAGACCGCCTGCGATTTTGCATCTTCCACACCTGTGGTTGCGATCAGGATATCTTTTTCAGTCGCGCGGTCGGGGTAGGGGACATCAATCTGCACCAAGAAGCGGTCAAGCTGGGCTTCGGGGAGCGGGTAGGTGCCTTCCTGCTCAATCGGGTTTTGCGTGGCCAGCACGTGGAACGGCACACCCAAAGGCCGGTGCTCGCCCGCGATGGTCACTTCTTTTTCCTGCATCGCCTGCAGCAGGGCAGATTGCGTGCGTGGTGAGGCGCGATTGATCTCGTCTGCCATCAGCAACTGACAGAAGATCGGGCCTTCAATAAAGCGAAAGCTGCGTGATCCGTCGTTGGCTGTCTCAAGCACTTCCGAGCCCAAGATATCCGCTGGCATCAGATCGGGTGTAAACTGTATCCGGTTGCCATCTAGCCCCATCACCGTTGAAAGCGTATCAACAAGGCGTGTTTTGCCCAGACCGGGCAGGCCGATCAGCACGGCATGGCCGCCACAGATCAGTGCGGTCAATGTCAGGTCCACGACACGGGGCTGGCCGATAAAGCGGGCCGAAATGCTGGTGCGGGCTTGCGCCAGCTTTTCACCCAGGTTTTCGATCTGGGTGACGAGATCGGACTCTACGGCCATGACTTTCCTCCGGTTGAACTATAGTATTCATGAGAACAGATAATCCCATCACACCCAATGGCAAAAATAATGACCACACAAAAGATTGTGACCCCTTCCGCAGAGAGCCTAGCAAGTAGCGCACGTGCTGTCCAAAAAGGCGGTTTGCCACCGGTTCATCTTTGGAATCCGCCCGATTGCGGCGATATCGACATGCGGATTGCCCGTGACGGGACGTGGTTTTACATGGGAACGCCTATTGGGCGGCACGAACTTGTGAAGTTGTTTTCAACGATTCTGCGCCGCGATGGCGATGATTACGTTCTGGTGACCCCCGTTGAGAAAGTGGGGATCACTGTCGATGACGCGCCATTTGTCGCGGTTGATTTCAACCGGCGCGGCGATGGTCTGGAATTTGAAACCAATGTGGGCGACCGGATGATCGCCGGACCAGAACACCCGATCCGCGTGGTCCGTGATCCCGAAACGGGCGAACCTTCACCCTATGTGCTGGTGCGCGCCAATCTTGAGGCCCTGATTGACCGCAAGTCATTCTACCGTTTGGTGGATATCGGTGAACATGCCGAACACGAAGGCGAAGAATGGTTCGGTGTGACGTCGCAGGGCATGTTCTTTCCCATCATTCCGTCAGCGGAATTGAAGTAGACATGGGTCCCGGCCCTATAGCGATCCGTTGCTGGCCCACAAAAACAGGAACAGCCCCCAAACGACGCCAGCGACGACCATTGCCGCGCCGATCCAGGCAACCGTGGCCCAGTCATTTGTGATGCCCCATCCGGTCAGCGCGCCGCCGCCGCCGATCAGAATGAGAGGCATCAAGAGCGTCACAATAAAGCTAATCAAACGTCTCATTTCGGTCTTTCCATCGTAAGCGCGTCCTCACACAATAGGTGCATTTAGCTTACCTTGCAAAATGTAATGAATTTCAGTCATGTGCCGGAGAAGCCCGCGAACAGCTGTAAGGATATTCAATGCCAAAATTCTCTGCGAACCTGACGTGGCTTTTTACAGAGCTGGATTTTCTGGATCGGTTCGAAGCCGCGAAAGAAGCGGGTTTTGACGCAGTCGAGGTGCTGTTTCCCTATGATGTGAATGCGCAGGATATCGTCGATGCCTTGGGGCGCTATGATTTACAGATGGCGCTGATCAATTGCCCGCCCCCCAATTACACTGGCGGTCCGCAAGGCTTTGCAGCCATCCCTGGATTGGAAGACCGCTTCAAAAGGGACTTTCGCCGCGCGTTGCGCTATGCGCAAACGCTGGGGGCGAGACATCTGCATATCATGGCAGGTGTGGCCAAAGGGGCGGCGGCAAAAGAGACCTTCATCAACAATCTGCGCTGGGCGGCGGCCGAGGCACCTGCGCAAAGCCTGACGATCGAGCCCATCAACAATGACACGATGCCAGGGTATTTTTTGAATGATTTTGATCTTGGCCGCGAGATTGTCACCGCGATTGACGCGCCGAACCTGCGGCTCCAATTCGATACATTCCATGCCGCCAAGATCACCGGCGATGTCTTGGGCACATGGGACGCGATGCACGATATCACAGCCCATGTGCAGGTGGCCCAAATGCCGGATCGCGGTGAGCCGGATCAAGGCGAGATTGATCATCCCGCCTTCTTTGCGTGCCTCGATGCCCAAGGCTATGCGGGTTGGGTTTCAGGCGAATACAAGCCGCGCCAGACGACCGAGGACGGTTTGGGGTGGATGGCGGGCGCGTAGTCTGGCTGCCTTTGGGTGTGTGGTTCTGGGGCAAAGTCTGGACCGCTGTGTGCTGGTGCGCATTGCGGGAAGGGTTTGGGATGTTCCGTCTGGACCGGATCTCGGCCTTGCAGGAACCGGACCGGTTTCGGCCTGAAAAGCACCAGACCCTTCGCGCGTTTTACGAAAGCGAAGCCTATCGCCATTGATCGCACAGGATTGTTAGTGGCGGTTTCCGACAGATGCATTAGCTACCAAGATACTGATGTGAAGGGTTTGGTATCGTGATGAAACGGCGGGAATTTCTGGCGGGTGGCCTCGCAAGCTTGGCAACACCCATGCTGGCGCAATCGAATGTATGGGCACCTGTTCTGGATGCTGGGCGCGCGCTGGACCAGTTCCACGCCGTTATGATCCAGCAATCCGGCCAAACCGTTCTGCGTGAGCGGTTTCGCGGCCCAGGGCTGGAGCGGGCGGTGCCGATCAAATCGGTGTCGAAGACCTTTGTCGCCGCCCTCACAGGTGCTGCGCTGGATCGCGGCGAATTGCCGGACATCAACGCAAGGCTGAGCGATGTCGTCCCCGGCTTGATCCCGCGCGGCGCTGATCCGCGTGTTGCGGGGATCACGGTTGAAAACCTTGTGACGATGCAGGCGGGGTTGGAGCGTACGTCGGGGCAAAACTATGGCGGCTGGGTGAGCAGCAGCAACTGGGTCGCAAACGCGCTGGCCCGCCCTTTCGTGACCGAACCCGGGGCACGGATGCTTTATTCGACCGGTTCGTTCCACATTCTGGGGGCCGTGCTGTCAGAGGTCTCGGGCCAGTCGCTCTTGTCTCTGGCGCGGGAACGGCTGGGCCAGCCTTTGGGCATTGATATTCCTGCTTGGACGCGCGACCCGCAGGGCCGGTATCTGGGTGGTAATGAAATGGCGCTCACTCTGGATGCGATGGTCCGTTTCGGCGAAATGTACCGGCTGAATGGCCAGTTCGGCGGCGCGCGGGTGCTCAGTTCCGATTGGGTAGAACGGTCGTTGCAGCGGCGCACACAATCGCTCTTTTCGGGGCTGGATTACGGGTATGGCTGGTTCTTGGGAGCCGGTGCTGGCGTCGACTATGCGCTGGCGCGAGGCTATGGCGGGCAAATTATCTGTGTGGCCCCGCAGGTCGCACTGACCTTGGCGATTACCTCTGATCCGATGCGACCTGCGCGCAGTGGTGGATATTTCGGAGATTTGCAGCGGCTGATCGAGCAGCAAATTCTGCCGCTTGCGCGGGCGCAGATGGGGTGATGATGTAAGGTGGATCAAGATCCACCTTACCTTTCATTCAGCGCGTGACAGGCTTTGCGCCAAACGCATCAATTGCACGGCCTCGGTGCGATAGCCAAAGGCATCCTCGCCGCGGTTGGCCGCAGCAAGTGCAATCGCATCCGCATAGCCCCAATCGCCTAAATGGTCGTCACCGCGCAAGAGCTGTCCGAAGCCTGCAATCGCAGCCGCGAAATTGGCCTCTGTCCCTGGTGCATCGTTTCCGGTGATTGGCAGTTCAATTAGTTGGCTCACATCCTCGCCGGGTGCTTTGTAGCGCAGTTTCAGAAACCCAAGCTCATCTGACGTCTCTGCCACCGTGCTCGGGGCATAGCGCAGCGGATCACTTAACTGTGCCGGGCTGCCGACGGTTGTGACCTCGTAGATCGCGGTGACAGCATGGCCTGCGCCCAACTCGCCGGCATCAACGGCGTCATTGTTGAAGTCTGCACGTCTCAGCGCGCGCGTTTCATAACCGATCAGCCGGTATTCCGCGATTTTGCCAGGGTTGAATTCAACCTGAACTTTGACATCGCTTGCAATCGGAAACAGCGCGCCCGAAAGCTGGTCCACAAGCACCTTTTGCGCCTCGGAGAGCGTATCAATATAGGCCGCCGTTCCGTTCCCGTTCTGGGCAAGTGCCTGCATCGTTGCATCATCCAGATTGCCACGGCCAAAACCCAGCACGCTGAGATAAGTGCCGGTCGCGCGCTTGTCCGCGATAAAGGTCTTAAGCGCTTCAGGGTCGTTCAGACCCACATTGAAATCGCCATCCGTCGCAAGAATGATCCGGCTGACCTCGCCGGTTTCGGCCATTGCTTCGGCTAGGAGATAGGCCTGCTCCAGCCCGCCTTGGCCATTGGTCGCCCCGCCCGCACCCAGCGACTGGATCGCCTGCAAGAGTGCGGCCCGCTCGGTTGCCGCAGTCGGTGCCAGAACCTGCCCCGCGCTGCCTGCGTATTCAACGATCGCGACCTGATCCTGCGGCCGCAGTTGATCAAGCATCATCCGGAAAGACTGCTTCAGCAAAGGCAGCTTTGCGGGATCATCCATCGAGCCGGATGTGTCGATCAGGAACACCAGATTGAGCGGGGGCCGTTCTGCGATCTCGGGCATCCGGCCTTGCAAGGCGATATGCACCAGCTGCGTGTCCGCATTCCACGGCGTCTGGAAGGTGGTCACCGTCGGACGGAAGGGCGCTTCGCCCGCGTCCGGGGCGGGATAGTTGTAGGGGAAATAGTTGACCATCTCTTCAATGCGCACGGCTTCGCGCGGTGGCAGTTGACCACGTGACAAGGACGACCGGACAAGCGCGTAGCTGGCGGTATCTACGTCAATCGAGAATGTCGAAACCGGCTCTTCGGCGGTGATTTTGAGCGGGCTTGCTACAGCGTTGGCAAAGCTCTCGGTCGACGGGGCGGGAGAAACCATGGCATCGTCCGCCTGCGGCGGTGGTGCCACAACAACGCGTTCCGGAGCCAGTCGAGGCATTGCCTGTTCATCGTTCAACGTAGGGGCCACACGCGATGTTTGCATGGTTGTTGCCGCCATGGCCTGCCCTTCAGTCATGCCTTCTGCAATTTCGGACGCTTGCTCTTGCAAGATATCTGCGTCCGCTGTGACTTGTGGCAGTGACTTGGCGGTGATGCGTGACCGATCCGCCGTATTGAGGTTGGGGGTCAAATCAACGGCAGGTGCCGTCGCAATATCCTGGGGCTGCGATGCAAATATGTCCTCTCGTGGTGCAGCAACCGTGGCTGACCCGGACACGGCCTCTGGCGGCACGATCGCACGATTGAACTCGGTCACCGTAATTTGTGGCGCAGATGGCGGGCGCAGCAGGTCCTGGCCTTGCGGTGTCAGGATAAGAAATCCGCATGCGACAAGGGCGGTGGTGGCTGTCAGGCCGCCTTTGGTGGTCATGGTGCTCAGCATTGTCTTCACGCCTGTCCAAAGGCCCTTCGGCCCGGTTACAGCAGTGGGACGCGCGGCCTGCGCTGATCCTTGGAGGGCTGCAAAGTTTTTCTGCGCCAGTGCAATATTTTCCGCGCGCCGTGCCGCATCAGGGCGCGGTGTCGCCGCATGCATCATCGCTTTGAGGTCATTCAGGTCGTCGGTCATACCATGTCCTCCTGTTCCTTCATGGCGCGCAGGGCTTTCTTTCCTTCAGAGATGCGCCAGCTGACGGTCCCTTCCGAGATTTGCAGCACCTCGGCCGCCTGCGCGTGGGTCATGTCGTCAAGCACAAGCGCAAGCGTGTCGCGCAGGTCGTCGGAGAGTGTGTTCATTGCGGCCGTCAGCCAGTCCAGTTTGTCGGTCGTATCTTTGATGGCGGCGGTGCGGTTCACTTCCCAGTCGCCCCAGCCGGTTGTCGCT
>NZ_DASYOK010000074.1:0-4972 GCF_036007805.1 Yoonia sp. | reverse complement strand
CCGCGCAATCTGTCTCCCGATCCCTGTCACGCAGGAACTTGTCGATATGGCGCGTGGTCAGCTTTTGCTGGAAGCAACAGGCACACTGAACGCCAATAGCGGAAACGAAATGGGCTATCAGCTGACCGACGCAGGCCGCGCGCGCGCGCTCGATGCTTTGGGCCAGTCCGAGTACTACGGCGCGATGCCTGTGCCACTTGATATCTATCGCCAGCAGATCCAACGCCAGTCAATCCGCAACATCCAGTTGACCCGCGACCAGCTGCAAACAGCGATGGGTCACCTTGTGCTTCCTGAAGACCTGCTGTCCAACCTCGGCCCTGCGGTCAGCGCCGGTCGTTCAATCCTGATGTACGGACCACCGGGCAACGGGAAATCCTCGATCTCGAACGGTATCCGTGACGCTTTGGGCGACAAAATCTATGTACCGCGCGCGATCGAATATTCCGGTCAGGTCATCACCGTTTATGATCCGATCGTCCACAGCGCCGCCGAGGATGATGTGGATGATCCCAACAGCCTGCGCCGCACCTCGGGCCGCTTTGACACCCGTTATGTGCGTTGCGAACGCCCCACTGTGATTACCGGTGGTGAATTGTCGCTGTCGATGCTCGACCTTGTTTATAACCCGACCGCGCGGACCTATCAGGCGCCTTTGCAGCTGAAATCAACCGGCGGCATCTTTATCGTGGACGACCTTGGCCGTCAGGCAGAGCCGCCACAGACGCTCGTGAACCGCTGGATTGTTCCACTGGAAGAAAACAAGGATATTCTTGCGCTGCAATCAGGTGAAAAGTTCGAAGTGCCCTTCGATACGCTCGTTGTGTTCTCGACCAACTTCCACCCCAACGCGATCTTCGATAAAGCGGCCTTGCGGCGTATTTTCTACAAGATCAAGATTGATGGCCCGAACCAGGAAGACTTCCTCAAGATTTTCGCAATGGTCGCACGCAAGCGCAAAATGCCGCTGGACGAGGATACGCTCGTGCACCTGCTGAACGTGCGCTATCCGGAAATTGACAACGTCTATGCGAACTATCAGCCGATCTTCCTGATCGACCAGATGATCTCGATCTGCGAATTCGAGGGTATTCCTTACCAGATGTCACCCGAGCTGATTGACCGCGCTTGGGCCAACATGTTCGTGAAAGAAGAAGATATCGTTCACTAGCATTTCCCGGAATTGGCCCCCGCATGGGGGCCTTTTTCATTGCTTGGCGTGCAAAACGTAAGGTGCGTCTTGACGCACCGTCCCTGCACGTCACCTTAGCAGCATGACCGCCCTGTCCCCCATTTTCCAAGATTGGTTCACCTCCCGCGGCTGGGCCATCCACCCGCATCAGCAGGCCATGCTTGATCAAGCGGCAAGCCCTGCACTGATGCTGATCGCGCCCACGGGTGGTGGCAAAACATTGGCAGGCTTCCTGCCATCCCTGACAGAACTCGCAAAGGGCAGCCACGACGGGCTGCACACCCTCTATGTCTCGCCGCTCAAAGCGCTCGCCGCTGACATCAAACGGAACCTGCGCCGCCCTGTCGAAGAAATGGGTCTGCCCATCCGGATTGAGGACCGTACAGGCGATACGACTTACACCCAAAAACGCCGCCAACGCGCCGACCCGCCCCATATCCTGCTGACGACGCCCGAATCCCTCGCCCTGCTCACGAGCTATGAGGACGCGCCGCGCATCTTCAAAGGATTGCAACGCATTATCGTCGATGAAATCCATGCATTGGCCGAGAGCAAACGCGGCGATCAACTCATGCTCGCCCTCAGCCGCTTGCAAACCCTTGCCCCTGACCTACGGCGGGTAGGCCTTTCCGCAACGGTGGAAGATCCGGCCGCCATCGCGCGCCAACTTGCCCGCCATCCCGACCCTTGCGACATCATTAACGCCGATCCCGGCCCTGATCCGGATATCGCGATGTTGGTCACGCAAGAGAGACCGCCATGGTCAGGTGGTGGCGCGAAATACGCGATCCCGGCGGTGCTCGAAGAGGTCAAGAAACACAAAACCACCCTGATCTTTCACAACACCCGCGCCCAGGCCGAGATTTTCTTTCACAACCTCTGGCTCGCCAATTCCGACGACCTGCCCATCGGCATCCACCACGGCAGTCTTGCCCGCGAACAACGCGAACGGGTTGAGGCGGCGATGGTCGCAGGACAATTGCGCGCCATCGTCTGCACAGGTTCGCTTGATCTTGGTATCGACTGGGGTGACGTGGATCTGGTGATCCAGGTTGGTGCACCCAAGAACGTCAAACGGCTGGTCCAGCGCATCGGACGCGCGAACCATCGCTACAACGCGCCCTCCAAGGCGCTCTTGGTCCCCGCCAACCGCTTTGAGGTGGTGGAATGCGTCGCCGCGCTTGAGGCTGTCAAAGCCCATGACCTTGACGGTGACCCCAAAGGTGCCGGCCCCCGCGACGTGCTGTGCCAACATATCCTGATCACGGCCTGTGCCGGACCATTTGACGCAGATGCACTTTACCATGAAATCAAGACTGTCGGCGCATATAGCGATCTATCGCGCGCAGCCTTTGATGACTGCCTCGATTTCTGCGCCACCGGTGGCTATGCCCTGCGCGCCTATGACAAATGGAAACGCCTGCTACAAACCACAGACGGGCGCTGGCAGTTGCGCGACCCGCGTGCGGCCCAGCGGATCCGCATGAACCTTGGTACGATTCAGGATACCGACACACTCAAGGTGCGCATGAAGGGCAATTTCAAACCCTTGGGTGAGGTGGAAGAGGCATTTGCCGCCACCCTGACCCCCGGCGATACTTTTCTGATCGGCGGACAAGTTGTCCGCTATGAGAACCTGAAGGAAATGACAGTCGAGGTATCGCGCCGCGCCGACAAGACACCAAAAATAGCCACCTTCATGGGCACAAAATTTGCCAATTCTACGCAGCTCTCGCAGCGCATCCTGCGCATGTTCGCGCAACCTGATTGGCCGGAACTGCCCGCACATACCGCCGAATGGCTGGGTCTGCAGCGCAAGTTTTCCAAATTGCCCGAGGCTGACCGTATCCTTGTCGAGAGCTTTCCGCACGAAGGGCGCCATCATCTTTGCATCTACGGATTCGCGGGTCGTAACGCGATGCAGACACTTGGCATGCTCGTCACCCAGCGCATGGAAGAGCTGAATCTGCATCCCATGGGTTTCGTCGCAACGGACTATGCCACACTGATCTGGGGCCTTGATCCTGTCACGGACCCGACCCCCTTGCTGCAACCCGACAATATGCGCGCGGATTTTGAAACGTGGTTGTCTGGCAATGCGGTGATGAAGCGCACCTTCCGTGGTGCGGCCACGATTGCGGGTTTGATTGAACGCAACCTGCCCCAAGCCCGCAAAAGCGGGCGGCAGGCCACGTTTTCCTCTGACATCCTTTATGACACCCTGTCCAAATATGACCCCGATCACCTGATGCTACGGATCACCCGCGAAGAGGCAATGCGCGGGCTGGTCGACTTTGGTCGGATCGAGGAAATGTTGACACGCACCGCAGGGCACATCGACCACCTGATCCTTGATCGCGTGACCCCGCTGTCCCTGCCCATGTTCCTTGAACAAGGGCGGATCGCCGTCGCGGGCGCAGGCCAGGAACGTCTGATGGAAGAAGAAGCCGCCCGCCTGATGGCTGCTGCGGGCGTATCATCGCTTTGATGCTTGAACTCGCATGCGCGTTGCCCCAAGAACAGAGCATGAACGCCTACAACTTCGATTTTTGCGGAACCCGATGCAGCGCCCTGCCCTCAGGCGCGCTCCATTTACCGACGCAAAACGTGCTTTGCGTCTCTGACCTGCATCTTGGCAAATCCGAACGGATCGCACGGCGCAGCGGCGTGATGTTGCCTCCCTATGAGGTCCAAGAGACCCTACAAAAGCTGGAAGCCGATATCACCGCGACCCAGCCCCAACAGGTGATCTGCCTTGGCGATAGCTTTGATGATCTTGATGCCGCCAGCAGTCTGGATGAGGATGCGCGGCTTTGGCTGATGCGTCTGCAAGCGGGCAAGTCATGGGTCTGGATCGAGGGAAATCACGATCCGGGTCCGGTTGACCTTGGCGGAACACATCGGTCGCAAATGACTATTGGCACACTCATCTTCCGCCATATAGCTACGGCGGAAACAGCCGAGGTGTCAGGTCACTATCACCCCAAACACCGCGTTGCAGGGCGCAGCAGGCCGGCGTTCCTTTATGATGCGCACAGGCTGATCATGCCCGCCTATGGCGCCTATACGGGCGGGCTCTCCAGCCAAGCCGCAGACTTGCGCAAACTCTTTAGCGGACAGATCATCGCGATCATGACAGGGCACAAAGCCATCCCTGTGCCCGTTTAAGCGGTCAGACCCTCCGGCTCGGCCAACCCGTTGGCGCGGCAACAGGCGGTCAGCGTATTGGCCAGCAGACAGGCAATCGTCATCGGCCCCACGCCACCAGGCACGGGGGTAATTGCACCGGCGACGGCGGCGCAACTGTCGTAATCCGCATCCCCCACCAGACGGGTGCCGCCTTCGGGCTTATCGATCCGGTTGATGCCCACATCAATCACTGTGGCACCCGGTTTGATCCAGTCGCCCGTGACCATCTGCGGACGCCCCACAGCAGCCACTACAATATCGGCCCGTCGCACGACATCGGGCAAATCCTTGGTCCGGCTATGGGCGATTGTGACGGTGCAACTGTCATTCAACAAAAGCTGCGCCATCGGTTTGCCCACGATATTCGAGCGGCCGATCACCACGGCATTCATCCCCGACAAGGACCCGTGATGATCGCGCAGCATCATCAGACTGCCTAAAGGCGTACACGGCACCATGCTTTTCTGCCCCGTACCCAACAAGCCCACGTTCGAGATATGGAAGCCATCAACGTCCTTGGCCGGATCAATGCTGTTAATCACCAGATCGCTGTTGAGATGCTTGGGCAGCGGAAGTTGCACCAGAATACCA